>CAZGAI010000032.1:0-14708 GCA_964523175.1 uncultured Victivallales bacterium
GCACGCAAAAGAAGCAACGGTAATTGGCCTTTGTAAAGCGATGTTTGGCAAGCCCATATTAATGACCAAAATGCCTTGGCCTGTATTGGATCCTATGGTAATTGCTTTACCTATTTCAATTATTTCTACCTTTTTAGTTATGTCGCTTGCTGGATTTAGCCTTGATAATTTATCTTTAATGGCACTAACACTGGCTATAGGATTTGTTGTCGATGACGCTATTGTTGTTCTTGAAAATACTGTCCGTCTGGTAGAAGAAGGCCTTGCACCGTTTGATGCTGCGATAAAAAGTGCGAAAGAAATAACGGGTACAGTTATTTCAATGACTCTTTCGCTTGTTACAGTTTTTATTCCTCTCGTTTTTATGGGAGGGATTGTTGGAAGGACTTTTAGAGAATTTGCTTTAACTGTCGTAATTGCTGTTATTTGCTCCGGAATTGTATCTTTGACTTTAACACCCATGATGTGCGCAAGAATGCTGAAGCCAGTCTCAGAAGAAAGTAAGAAAAATTTACTGCAGCGCTTTACAGACTGGTTCGTTGGCGGCTTGGTGATCGGATATAAAAAAACCCTTATTATTGTTATTAAACACAGGAGTATTTCATTGCTGATGTGGGTAGTCTGCCTTGTCGGAACTATAATATTTTATACTCTTGTTCCTAAAGGCTTTCTACCTGTTGGAGATAGCGGGCTTATTTCCGGTGGAATTCTTGCGCCTTTAGGTACAACTTCTTCAATGATGCAAAAATTTCAGTCAGAAATTAATAAGACACTGGAAAATGATAAAAATGTTGACCATTTTCTTACTGCTACCGGAATCAGTGACGGAGCAGATCAGTCAACTGGTTTTCTATTTATGGTCCTTAAAGACAAAAAAAAGAGGAAATCTATTGAACAGGTTGCACAGCAATTGAGAGCTAAATTTAGCTCTTTGCCATATCCACTTGGTTTTGTTTTTTTGGGACCAAAGCCTGTTTTGCAAATCAGTACCGGTGGAGAAAGTACTGCAAGCGGGGCAAAATATTCATATACTATTACAGGACCTGATAGAAATGATGTTTATAAATCTGCAGATCAACTAAAGCAGGAAATGGAAAAAATGTCTGAATTTATCGGTGTCCAGACTAGCGTTAGATTAACTTTACCTCAAGTTTATGTAACTTTTTTAAGGGAAAGAGCATCTACGTTCGGCATTTCAGCTGAAGACATTGAATATACACTTGCATGGGCGTATGCGAGGGGAAAAGTCACACAGTATACAACAGATATAGACCAATATGATGTCATTCTGGAGGTACTGAAAAAAGATCAGAATATGCCTAGCGATCTAGGTAAACTGTACATTCGTTCAAAAACAAACCAAGGCTTAGTACCTCTTAAATCTATTGCAACATGGAAGGAAAATTTAGCTCCTCAGCAAGTCAACCATTCACAACAGCTTGAATCTGCAACTTTATCTTTTAATCTCAGCCCAAACGTGCCAATAGGTACCGCCACTAAAAACCTGGAAAAAATCTCCTCAAAAATACTTCTACCTGGAATGAATGGAACATTTCAAGGTGAAGCTCAGGAATTTCAAAGCTCTGTTGCCTCTTTAGCTATTCTCATACTTGTTGCTGTCTTTTTAATGTATATAATTTTAGGTATTTTATATGAAAGCTATATCCATCCCTTTACAGTATTGACAACTCTTCCTGTCGCAGCATTTGGCGGTATTGGGACACTGTTGATATTTGGTGCTGTACTTGACCTATATGCTTATGTTGGATTATTTATGCTATTGGGGATTGTAGCTAAAAATGGAATAATGATGGTGGATTTTGCAAATCAGAATTTAGAAAAAGGCATGAATAGAGTTGATGCTATACACGATGCGTGCATTGTTCGTTTCAGACCGATATTGATGACGGGAGTAGCCGCTATTATGGGTGCTGTGCCAATTGCAATCGGTGTTGGTGCTGAAGGTTCCTCAAGGGAATCATTAGGGTTAGTTGTTGTTGGTGGTCTAATTTTTTCTCAAATTATCACTCTGTATGTTACACCTGGAGTCTATCTTCTTATGGAGAGTTTTCAAGAGCATGTACTTGATAAGTTTGAATTAACAAGATCAGATGCAGGAAGAAAAATATTATTAGCTAAAAATAAAAAAGGAAATCAGTAATGAGTAAGATTATAACATTTTCAGTTCTTTTAGGAGTATCAATTTTAGCCTCGGGATGCAGCGTATTTGAAGGCCGTCCGGAAGAAGATAATATCGACCAGGCCAGAGGTAGTTATGTCTGGATGACTGAAAGACTGAATGAAGAACAGGACTCAAACCAGGTTAGCGGGCAGTTTGGTAATCAATCAGATTCAAATCTGAATGACGAAAGAGCGATAAATGATTACTAAAGTTATAGATAATTTTATATTTTAAACTGGCAGGTTGTCTTAACAGCTTTCGCCCAGTTTTCTATCATTTGTTTACGCTTATACACATTCAATTTTGGTTTAAAGGTATTTTTTATACTCCAGTTTTTTACAATATCTTCTTTACTATCCCAGTAACCACTGTATAATCCGGCAAGATAAGCAGCACCCAGCGCAGTCGTTTCAGGTAACTGTGCCTGAACAACAGGTATCCCCAGTATATCAGCCTGAAATTGCATGAGGAATGAATTAACAGAGGCGCCGCCATCGACCTTCAATCTGGCAATTCTTTTCCCTGAATCCTGCTGAAGGGATTCAATTAAATCACGAGATAAATAAGCTATGCTTTCAAGGGCCGCACGTACAATATGTGCATCAGTTGTTCCTCTGGTTATTCCCAAAATTGAACCGCGCGCATCAGGATCCCAGTATGGAGCTCCAAGTCCAACAAAAGCAGGAACTAAATAAACACCACCAGTATCTTCTATAGAATAAGCCAGTGCTTCTGATTCTTTAGCATCTGAAATAATTTTGAGCTGGTCTCTTACCCATTGAATTACCGCCCCTCCAATAAAAACTGAACCTTCAAGAGCATATTCCAATCCATCCCCCAGGTCCCAGGCAACAGTTGTCAAAAGATTGTTTTGTGATACTGCCGGTTTTTTCCCTGTATTAATAAGAGCAAAGCAACCGGTTCCATATGTATTTTTCGCATCACCAACATTAAAACACGCCTGACCGAAAAGGGCGGCCTGCTGATCTCCTGCCATCCCGCATATTGGTATTTCTCTACCGAAAAATTCGGCTTTAGTATTTCCAAACAGACCACTAGTGGGTTTTACTTCCGGCAATAATTCTTTTGGAACATCAAAAATATCAAGAAGCTCATCATCCCATTTTCCGGTATTAATATTATAAAGCAGAGTACGACAGGCATTTGTAGGCTCAGTTAGATGTTTCCCTGTAAAATTATACAGGAGCCATGAATCAACAGTACCAAAACAAATTTCTCCATTTTTTGCGCGCTCGTATAACCCTGGAACATTATCAAACAGCCATTTAATTTTTGTCCCTGAAAAATAAGCATCCAGTACTAATCCAGTTTTATCCCTAATGATATTCTTAACACCGGTTTCAGCGATAACTTTACACATTTCAGATGTTCTTCTACATTGCCATACGATAGCGTTGTAAACAGGTTTTCCTGTTTTTCTATCCCAGAGAACAACTGTTTCTCTTTGATTTGTAATCCCGATTGAGATAATCTGCTCAGGAGTAATACCACTTTTTTTAAAGATATTTCTTGCTACCGACAACTGAGAGTTCCAAATTTCCATGGCATCATGTTCCACCCAGCCCGGTTTAGGGAAAAGCTGTTCGAATTCTTTTTGTTCGGTCGCAATTATTTGTCCTGCATGATTAAAAATAATGGCCCTTGAACTTGTAGTTCCCTGATCTAAGGCAAGAATATATTTTTCCATTACATAACTCCCTTCAGTAAATATTTTTGATTACATTAAAATCTTTATTAATAGCATATACTAAAAGACGTTATACTACTTTATAGCAAAAACATCAATAGATAAATATAAAGAAATATTCTTTCAACTTAAAAATCAAAGTCCAATTCTTAGGTTTAGCGGAGAGTTTTCTTTTATTATTTGTGTTCCTATACCTGAATTTGTAAACATTTCTAAAAGTAGCGAATGTTGTAGTCTGCCATCAATAAAATGCACTTTGTTCGTTCCTGCGTTTAATGCCTGTATAGCACTTCTGACCTTAGGAATCATTCCCCCGGTAATAATCCCCTCTACTATGTTTTCTTCGATTTCTTTTAGTTTTATTGATGATATGACACTGTTTTCGTCATTTGGATTTTTCAAAATACCCGGAACATCACTAATAAAAACAAGTTTTCTTGCCTGCAGGTGTTCTGCAATGATAGCAGCAGCGTTATCGGCATTAATATTATATATTTGATTATTATCGCTTAGGGCCAGCGGTGTTATTACAGGGATCGTATCTTTATCTGTTAATGATAATATTTTAGCAATATTCACATCATATACATTTCCTACATGACCTAAATCACGTTTTATTTCCGTTTGCTTATCTATTGTGAACATTTTTTCAGCTTTTAGAATTTCTTTTCCTGAAAGCCTTTTGGCGCTTCCTCCAAGTTCATTGAGAATGTCAACAAGTTCAGCATTGATCTGATTATGTAGCACATCATCGACAATTTCTATTGCCTTGTCGCTGGTAAACCTTAATCCGTTAATAAAATGTGTTGGAATATTCTCTGCTTTTAGTTTTGCAGTAATGGCTTTTCCTCCACCATGGACAATAACCGGTTTCATTCCAATACATTCCATAAAGACAATATCTCTAAGGGCTTTCTTTGTTAATTCACGATTTTCCATGACACTTCCGCCTAATTTAACTACAACAATGGCATTTCGGAAATTTTGTATATATGGTAGAGCCTCAATTAGAACAGCTGCCTTTTTAATATATTC
The DNA here is from genome assembly GCA_964523175.1 of uncultured Victivallales bacterium. Lineage (GTDB taxonomy): Bacteria > Verrucomicrobiota > Lentisphaeria > Victivallales > GWF2-38-69. The sequence goes on from CAZGAI010000032.1 coordinate 4,926, forward strand.
CTTCATTTATTTTACCTTTAATTGTTTAGTGATCTGCCATTAAAAAATTCACAATACTTTATGTATGGTAATCCGCATTTATCTTAACGTAGTCGTAAGAAATATCGTTTGTCCACATATAATATGAACATCTGCCTGCTGACAAATCAACTTTTAATGTAAAGCTGGATTTTTCTAAAATTTTTACTACGTCTTCTTCAGGGGTTTTTGCATCACCCCCATTAAGGACAACCTGAAGGTGGTCATAATAAACATTAACTTTGCTGGGGTCAAACAATGCTCCCGAATAGCCGGCAGCAGCTACAACCCTTCCCCAGTTTGGATCATTACCAAACCATGCAGTTTTACATAGTAGAGAGTTTGTAATAGCTTCGGCACATAGTTTTGCATCCTTTTCAGTAGCGGCATTTTCTATTTTAAGAGTAACACATTTTGTTACTCCTTCTCCATCTTTAACAATTTCTTTTGCCAAATAGCATGCTACTTTTTTAACAGCTTCTTCAAATAAATCCGAACCGGGAGAGTTTGGCTCTAATACAGTATTTTCAGCTTTTCCGTTAGCCATAATAAATAGAGAATCATTTGTACTCATATCTCCATCTACAGAAATACGGTTAAATGATTCATCCGCGACACTTTGCAGAACTGACTTCAAATATGGATGAGACACATTTGCATCAGTTGTTATAAATGCCAACATTGTAGCGTGCGGTAGCGTTAGTCTGGGCGCTATCATGCCGGCACCTTTAGCCATGCCGCCTACTGTAATTATTTTTCCTTCAATATTAAGTTGAACAGCTATTTCTTTTGGCCTTGTGTCTGTCGTCATTATAGCTTTGGCAGATGTATTTCCGCCATCAAAAGATAATCCAGCTACAGCTGCAGTTATTCCTTTTAGCGTCTTGTCCATTGGCAGAGAGATTCCTATTCTTCCAGTAGAAGCAACAAGAACATTGTTTGAATCAATATTTAATAGCTCTGCAGTGTAATCAGCCATATTTACTGCATCTCTGTATCCAGGCTTTCCTGTACAGGCATTTGCATTGCCACTATTTATAATAATAGCATGGGAATAGATATTGTTATTTAAATTATTCCTGCAGTATTGTACCGGTGCCGCAACAAAAAGATTTGATGTGAAGACACCGGCTGTAACTGCAGGGCATTCCGAAAAAATCAAAGCCAAATCCAGAGCACCGCTTTGTTTTAATCCGGCTTTTACACCTGAAGATTTAAAACCAGAAGGAGAGCTGATATTTCCCTGTGGTATTTCAATAATCCTTTTTTTATTTTCCATAATAGCTGTCAAACCCTTATCTTACTATGTAATCCCTTTTCCCAAAAATTGATGTTCCAATTCTGACAATTGTTGCACCTTCAGCTATAGCTATTCTATAATCTGAACTCATACCCATTGAAAGTTCCGGCAGTGCTATATTAAGTTTTTGCTTCAGTTCATCTCTGGTTTGACGTAATAAACCGAAGATTTTTTTTAGTACACCTTCATCTGCATCAAAAGGAGCCATTGTCATTAAACCGACAAATTCAAGATTTTTGCATTCTGAAGCTGTTCTTGCACATTCTTCAATTTGATCCAGGGTTAAACCGGATTTACTTTTCTCTCCGGAAATATTTACTTCAAGAAGAATTTTCGGTATTTTTCCTTTCTCTTCAGCTATTCTGTCAATTCGTTTTAGCAGTTTTTTTGAATCAACAGAATGAATACAGGTTGCGAGTTCAACAGCTTTATTCACTTTATTGCTTTGCAGGTTACCAATAAAATGCCATTCAATATCATTTGGCAAACTCGAAACCTTTACTTCAAGTTCATGTATTCTATTTTCACCGAAAAGACGCTGTCCGCACTTGTACGCTTCCAAAACAACTTCAGTAGGAAATGTTTTGCTTACTGCAAGCAGTTTAACGCTACCCGGTACTCTGGATGACTCGATTTCTGCAGAAGATATATCATCCAAAACCATATTAAGATTGTGCTTAATGTATGACAACATGATGTTAGTCCTTTGGTGTATTATTTAATAATTATATTTATACTTAAAACTATTAATAAAACGCTTGCGTAAAGATTTTTCAAAGTATAATATAACAAGTTAAGCTAGTTTTTTGTTTTCTTTTAAGGTAAAATATGATCTTGTTGCCTATCATCAGGCTAAAAGTAAACCCCCTATACTTTTGAATTAGATACATTAAATATACAGCGAGGTAATTTATGAGTAAACCTATGTTAGTAAATACAGGTTCAAAATATGCTGACAGAAAGGTAATTATTTGTATTCCGGCTCGCTATGGAAGTACCAGATTTCCGGGAAAATCATTAGCAATATTAGCAGGAAAGCCAATAATACAGTGGGTTTATGAAAGAGCTATAAAATCAAAAGCTGATGATGTAATTATTGCAACGGATAATGAAAAAATTGCAGAAACAGTTAATAACTTTGGAGGCAAGAGCATTATGACATCTCCAGAGCATATATCAGGAACAGATAGAATTTGGGAGGCTGTTCAGAAAATTGACTGTGATATTGTTATAAATGTGCAAGGAGATGAGCCATTAATTGATATTGCAACTATTGATAGATTGATAGATGCATTATCCAGTAACCCTGAAATAGAAATGGGAACTGTAGCTGTAAAGTCTGATAGAAGTGTAATAGGCAGCGATCCAAATGCCGTAAAAGTTGTTTTATCAAACCAGAACTATGCTATATATTTCAGCCGTTCAGAGGTTCCCTACGACAGAAACAACACTGGGGGTTATCCTATTTACCTTCATATGGGGATATATGGCTTTAGAAGAGATATTCTTAAAAGATTTGTTGAATTACCACCTAGTTTACTCGAAAGATGTGAAAGCTTAGAGCAATTAAGAGCTCTTGATAATGGAATTAAAATATTTACTATTATCTCAGAAGAAAAAAATGGTTTTGGCATTGACACCCCTGAAGATTTGGAAAAAGCAGAAGAGATTTTTAAGCAAATATACTAAAATTATGTTTTTTGTATACAACCAAACTTGCCGGACTCTTGAAAATAGTTATATTTTATATAAGTTTTATATATTGCATTGAAATATTTATGGGTAATTGGAGCGTATTGTTTATGAAAAAAATTACAGCCACTGAAATATCAGAATTATTAGGAGCAGAATTGATTGGAGACGGCAATGTAACAATTACCGGAGTAGCCTCTCTGGATAAAGCTACTTCAAGTGATTTGTCATTTTTCACCAATAGAAAATTATATCACGATGCTGCTAAATCTGAGGCATCAATTATAATTGTACCTGCGGAACTTGACTGTGTGCTACCTGACACAAAAGTTTTACTGAAATCAGAAACTCCAAATATGGACTTTTCTACGGTGGTTAACCTTTTTGCTCCTCCCCCTTTAGAGTATAATGATGGGGTTCATCCTACTGCAATTATTCCTAAAAGCACACATGTTCCCTCATCCTGTCATATCGGAGCCTATGTTGTTATCGGGAAAAATACTGTTATTGGCGAAAATACCAAAATATTAGATGGCGTAAAAATAAGTGAAGATGTAAAAATAGGTAACGATTGTTTAATTTATCAGGGTGTAGTGATTAGAGAGCATACCGAAATTGGTAATAATGTAATTATACATTGCAATGCTGTAATTGGCAGTGATGGGTATGCATATGAGCCCGGACTATTTGGATTAACTAAGATTCCCCAGGTTGGCATGGTAAAAATAGAAGACGAAGTTGAGATTGGCGCTAATGCAACAATAGACAAAGCTAGATTTGGAAAAACTTGGATAAAAACCGGAGCTAAAATTGATAATTTAGTTATGATTGCCCATAACGCAGAGGTTGGTGAATTTTCAATGATTATTGGGCAGGCTGGTGTTGCAGGTAGTGCTAAAATAGGAAAAGGTGTTATTATGGCCGGGCAGTCAGCAGTAAGTCACGGACTTCGTGTAGGTGATGGGGTAAAAGTTGCAGGACAGGCAGGATTAACTCGGCACACACCTGCGGGAGCCATAATGGGAGGCACACCTGCTGTACCCATAAGAGAGGCTTTAGCCCAAAAACGTGTTTTTAAAACTTTTGCCAAGTTCAAAGAAAGAATGAAAGAGCTTGAATCCGACATAAAAGAGCTTAAAGAAAAGTTTAACTCTTAAGCTTTATTTATCATTGAGTTGTTAATGAGTTATCCTGGCTGCCCTGAAAGGGAAGGTTAGTTAATTGAAACTTTTCCATAGTTTCATTTTCATAAAAAACTTCCATTAGAAAAAGCCCTTTGCCCGGTGCAGTAACATGTGCTTTTGAGCGATCTTTAGAATCAAGAATTTTTTTTATCTTTTGCGGCTCGATTCTTCCTTTGCCTACGTGGATTAATGTTCCCATAAGGCTCCTAATCATCTTATAAAGAAAACTTTTTCCTATAAATGTAACACAAACAAAGCTGTCAAACTCATCCACATCAATTCTATATATTTTTCTAACAGGGTTTTTCTGAGTTTTACTCAATTCTACTGTGAAAGAAGAAAAATCATGTTCTCCAAGCAGATACCCAGCAGCCTTCCGTAAATTATTAATATTTAAGCTAGTAGTGCAATGATGACACCAATTGAAATTAAATGGACCTGGAAAAGATATAGATTTGCAGATTACATAAGTATAAGCCTTGCCAACTGCACTAAATCTGGCATCAAATTCAGGATCTGCCATTAGAATATTTTTTACATATATTGAATTAGGTAAAACACTATTCATAGCTTTATGTAGTTTTCCTGATGAAATAAACGGTTTTTCAGGCGTATTAAATGATGCTGTCATTCCCAGTGCATGAACTCCGGCATCAGTTCTGCCAGCCCCTCTTAAAGATATTTTCTGGTTTGCATAAAGATAGCTAAGTTTTTCTTCAATAACCTGCTGAATACTTAGACTATTAAGCTGATTCTGCCAGCCGGCATAATTTGTTCCGTCATACGATATTTCCAGTCTATACTTCATGCTCAAGGTAAACCTATTTTTTATTTTTTGTATTAAAAATAATGATAAGTATTAAGTTAAGTGCGTTTATAGGCATGTAAAAGCCTCAGTTCAAACCTCCTCACTCAATACTTACAAAATAATATAATATTGTTGTCCAAAAGCAAGTTAAAAAGGATTTTTCTGTACTTTGTACCTAAAATTATATTATCATATTGTTATGACATTGTATTCAATCATTTATTTACTAAATTACCATAGCTTAACTAATTAACAATTTAATATTACCTATCGGAGTATGAATGAGTTTAAATAAAATACCTGAAAATCTTTTTCAACAGCAACAATCAATTTGCAGTTTTACTGTTAACAACATTACTTCGTTACCTGAGATTAATGCTAAAGCATACCAAATGTATCATAGCAAAAGTGGCGCTCACCTTCTGTATTTACATACTAATGACAAAGAGAACCTTTTTTCAGTTGCATTTAAAACACCTCCGCATGATAATACCGGACTGCCTCATATACTCGAACATACTGTTTTGTGCGGTTCTAAAAAATACCCTGTCAAAGATCCTTTTGTAGAATTATTGAAAACAAGTCTTGCAACTTTTTTGAATGCTATGACATACCCTGACAAAACCGTTTATCCATGCGCCAGTATGAATGAAACAGATTTTCATAACTTAGTAAATGTTTACTGCGATGCCGTTTTTTTTCCTATGATAACAGAAATGCACTTCAAACAGGAGGGGCATCACTATGATTTTTCTGAATCCGGAAACACCAAATCGTCTTTATTCCTCAAGGGTGTTGTCTATAATGAGATGAAAGGAGTTTATTCGGATTTAAACGGAATTATTAATAAAGAAGAAGCAAAAAGTATTTTCCCAAACAATGCCTACGGAAAAGATTCCGGTGGAGATCCTACTGCTATTTCTTCTTTAACATACGACGACTTTGTTAAATTTCATGATACATATTATCATCCTTCCAACGCTTATTTCTTTATCTATGGGAATTTTGATATAACAAAGACATTGGAGATACTTAATAAAAACTACTTGTCAAAATTTAATAAAATTCATGTAGACAGTGATATTAAACCTGAACCTAGATGGAACTCTCCAGTTAAAAAGACAATTCAATACCCTCTTTCAAAAAATGAAGCTCTTGATAAAAAAGCAGCAGTTACGGTTAATTTTCTAGCAAATAACCTGACAGACACAATGAGCTCTCTTTCTATGTCAATTATTGAAAATTACATGTTGGACAACGCATCATCACCTTTACGCAAAGCTCTAGTTGACTCCAAGCTTGGCGAATCACTAACAAGTTCAGGGTATGCTGATTATCAACGTGATACTTATTTTACAGTGGGGCTGAAAGGCATAGATCAAAAGAACTCTGAAAAAATAGTAAGTTTGATTGTTGATACATGTAAAAAGATTATAGAAGATGGAATAGATAAAGAAAAACTTGAATCATCATTTCATAAAATTGAATTTTATGCAAAAGAAATTCTATCCTCATATCCACTGGTTTTAATGGATCGAATTTATAATTATTGGCTCTATGATGCAGATCCTCTCTGTCTTCTGAATCTAAATTCATACATTAAAAAACTTCGTACATTATATTCAAAAGATTCGAAGTATTTTGACAAAATTATTGAAAAATATATTATCAATAATCCTCATTATTCTGTTCTAACATTTGTACCAGACAAAAATTATTTTGACACAGTAGATCATGAATTTCAAAAAGAAATGTCCAGTGTAAAAAAAGCGATGTCAGCTGCAGAGCTGGATAAAATTGTAAAAGAAGCGCAAGAATTAGAAAAAATGCATCTTACACCCAATACGCTTGATGCTTTAGCTACTCTTCCACGGCTATCTCTCCCTCAAATATCTAAAGACCCGCAGGTTATAGGAAAGTGCGTTCATATCGTAGAAGACAGGCCCTTTATTGTAACAGATGTTTATTCAAATGAGATAAATTATGTAAGCCTGGCATTTGATCTTCGAGGTATCAGCTTGGACCTAATTGACTATATTCCCATATTCAGAGCTGTTTTTTTAGGTATGGGTGCAGCAGGATATAACTATGCAGAAATGGCTGAAAAAGAGGCAGCTGTGGCGGGAGGAATGGGCACGGGCTTACTTTCAGAAGGCAAATTTGATAATCCAAATGACTGCTCCCCCTATTTTACTCTTTCGTCAAAGGCATTAAATTCTAAATTTGAAGACATGCTAAAAGTTCTTTCTGACAGGCTTCTTTTTACTGATTTCAGCGACACCGAACGTTTGAAAGATATTTTTTTGCAAAGAAAAACTCAACTTCGGGGCAGTATACTTAATTCAGGTTCAAGTTATGCCATTCTTTTTGCTGGTAAAAATATTAATGACAACCATAACCTCTCCGAAAGATTTACCGGTATTTCTCATATACGCTTTATAACTAAACTGGCAGAGAAATTTGAACAGCAAAAAGATAACATTGTTCATAAGTTACAAGAAATACAGAAATTCATTCTTAATAAGAATAGGATATACATTAGTTTTGTTGGTGCAGCGCCCCAGGAAAAAATTCTTAATAAGTGGTATAGTGAAATATTGCAGTCAATTCCAAGTACAGAAATAATTTCTCATCCCTTCAGTAATTTAACACTTAATAGGAATATTTCAGGAATAGTAATTCCCTCGAATGTAGCTTTTAACTCAACTATTTTTCCTGCCCTTAAAGCTACAGATAAAAATTCTGCAGCGCTTCTTCTTTTGAGTCAAAGTTTAAGTTACGGCTATTTATGGGATGAAATAAGAGCAAAAAAAGGAGCTTATGGTGCTAGAGCTGCATACTCAACTCTAGGCGGAAGCTTTAGTTTCAGTACTTACAGAGACCCATGTATTACTGAATCCTATAACACATTCAACAGTGTTTTTGATTATGTAGAGAAAGATATGAATCTTTCCAATAAAGCAGTTGAACAGGCAATCATTGGTTCAATTAAAAAACTGGATAGACCTATTCGTCCAGGAGAATCAGCCAGTTTATCAATGATCAAATTTTTAAGAGGTATCAATGATAAATACCGGTATGAATTCAGATCTAATTTACTAAGCTTAACTGGAAAAGACATAAAAAATACATTATTAAACCTTAAATCAGCTTATAACAAAGCTTCTATATGTACTATTTCAGGTCGAGATAAGTTGATTGAAGCAAATAAATCAACTGATTTATTTAACTTAGAGGAGTTATAAGCTTCTAGTTCTATGTTTCAGACTGTCTTTTCAAATTTTTATAGGTAGTTAAATTATTTTTTCTAGAACAGAATCGTAATACTACCCTTATCTTATCAAAGCTGGAAGTTACACCATTGATTACAGGAAGTGAAAAAATATTTCTTTTTACAATTGATAATTTATAATAAATAACTAATTTTCTTTGAGGGAAAGAACTTCTGGATAAAAATCCATATATTTAATAAAAATATATTCAAAATGAAAGGTTTATAAAATGCAACAACATACAATTTCAGTTTTAGTTGAAAACAAATCCGGTGTTTTGGCCCGAATTGCAGGCTTATTTTGCGGCAGAGGATATAATATTGACTCATTAACAGTCAGTCCCACTGATCACACAGATACCTCAAAAATGACTATCGTTACAAGTGGAGATGATGCCGTCATTGAACAGATAGAAAAGCAGCTTAGTAAATTAATAGATGTTATCAAGGTTACAGACTTGACTGGCAGCAGTTTTATTGAAAGAGAACTTGCGCTCATAAAAATAAAAACCACAAAGGAATCAAGATCTGAAATAATTCAGCTTACTGAAATTTTTTCAGGAAAAATTGTAAATGTTCACAAAAATGAAATTACAGTAGAACTTTCAGGAAGAGGTGATAAAGTAAATGCTTTTGTGATTTTAATGGAACCATTTGGGATAATCGAGTTGGCAAGAACAGGAAAAGTGGCAGTCAGCCGTAAACTAGGCGCAACGAATAAACTATCAAATTAATTGATTAAAGTTGAAATGTGATATTTAATTTTCGCGCTAATATGTTAAGATTACAAATGAACACTAATCATTTTTAAAGGATTACTTGCACATCTCTTTTTGAAAATGACTTAATAAGTGGCGTTTATGTTTTGATATTTTAATACTGAGGATTGTAATATGACAGAAAAATATAAATTTAAAAGAATTAACTGGAAATCAGATAAAATTCTTGTTTGTCCAAACTGCTATGAGACTCTTTATAGAAACGATATTGAGCATTTTGCAAAATGCCCCTATTGTGATCAGAACATTGAATTTGATAATGAGATTGAAGATTATTTACTAAAGCCTGTAATTGATCGCTGGATGACATTTCAAAATTTTTCATCTAATGATGCTTTTCAGTCTGACTTATAATTATACCATAAGAAGGTTTGATCTTCGAAAAACAAAATAATATTTAGCCTCAGTCGCAATAACAGTTTTACAAGTTTAATCGTGTTTACCGCTATTAGTATAACTGAAAACTCGATTAATAAAGACTTGTCTACATTTCTCCCAAATACACCGGTTATTTATATTGTTAGGAGAATTGTAAGTTCCATTTGAATTGTAATTATACTTTTTTAAAGCAGGATTTGAATATTAGTGAGGTACGAAGAAAAATATCCAAAAACAATAGTATCAATAATAGCATTGATCATTGTTTTTTTAATCCTTTATTCTCCGTGGCATTTGGGCATGAGAGAACTTCTCGGTACAGAAGGCAAGTATGCATCAATGGCATTAGATAC
>CAZGAI010000033.1:0-14505 GCA_964523175.1 uncultured Victivallales bacterium
GATTCATTCCAGGTGGTTTGTATATATATTTTTCGACAAATTCATCAAGTGTCATACCCGAAACTCTCTCCACTATTTTCTGTGCAAGCAGCATATTAACATCTGAATATGCATATTTCACACTAGGGTAGTAAGCAAGAGGTGTTTTATATATATGAGCCCATTTCTCTTTTAATGAAGCTTTTCTCATTTTATATATGTCGTTATCAGGAGGAAGGCCTGAAGTATGAGTGAGCAAATTTTCTATAGTTACTTTAGCTTTCAATTCAACCTGTAGTTTATTATTGCCTGTAAACTCAGGAATATATTTCACTACTTTATCTGATAGTTTTATTTTACCTTCATCATACAGTTTCATTATAGAAGGTGTTGTTCCGCAGACTTTGCTCATTGAAGCCAGATCAAAAATACTGTCAGGAGTATTTTTGACCTGTTTAGCATAGGTATTATATCCGAATGCTTTGACAACATAGTCACTATCAGAACTCCCGGCAGCTATAGCAGCACCGGGAAAAGCATAATTTTCAATCGCAGTATCAGCCATTTTATCCAGATTAATTTTGTCTGTGTAAACTCGACCTGCTGCATTTACCACAGACACATACATTAATAATACGAAAGACATTGTAAATAATTTAATTATTCTCATACTTCACTCCTTTATAAAAAACTCAAAATTTCAAAGTCTTACCAAAGATGGTCAAGATTCCAGAGTTAAATAATTAAAACCAAAAACTATCCCATAAACTAACAACCGACAACCATCAACTGACTCCGAATGACCTTTTCAGACGAGTTCTTGTTAAACTCTTTTCTGTTGGCTATACTGAGAGTACAGCCTTGATTATCCTAAGAGGAAAAGCCACAGGTGTTGCTTTTGAATATATCTTATATGTTTCTAAGGAGCGAATAGTAAAACCTGCAGCCTTAACAACTTGAACGGTTTTTCTATTCCAATTACAGTTCATTTTGTTTATCCGGAGCCAAATCGGATTCAATAAGTCCATCATAAGACCTGCAAGCCAGTTTTCGCTTCGGACATGTTCCAGAAGCCGGATTTGCCCACCGGGACGTAATACACGCTTGAACTCCTCCAGAGTCTTTTTCGGCAACAAAGCGCAACAAAGAACCATAGAAGTAATCACCACATCGAAAACTGCATCTTCAAAAGGTAAATTCTCCCCACTTCCAGGAATAACATGAATCTCCGCTGCGGCGTACCCAGCCGCCTTTGCTGCCTCGATCCTGAATTCGTTATCCGGTTCTATTGCTGCAACTTTAGCCTTTGATCCATAATATTTAAATGTCGCGCCAGTTCCTACCCCAACCTCAAGAATATTCCCTTGAAGGTCTCCAACCAAATTTGATCGCAACTCTCCATACCCTTCAGCATCCTCTCTCTTCACACGATCCTTATGAAACTCAACAAAACCCATTTCCTTCTGTCGTCTTTGAACTTTAGGCCCATGCCGAATAAAATAATAGGTTTCTCTAATCATATTTTTTCTTTCCAAGTACAACTTATTTTTCAAGTAATAATTTAACTCACAGGTATAATATAAAAAAAAACGGTAATAAAATGACAAAAACTTCCAATCAATGCAAGCATATGAAAGATCGCATGGTTAAATTTTATCTTTTTAATACTATATAACACAGCACCAGCAGTATAGGCTATGCCTCCACCAAAGAACCAAAGTAAACCTTCAAGAGGTAAATTATGAATTAGTGGTTTTATAGCAAAAATCATAATCCACCCCATTAACACATACATTAAAGTAGAGATTAAACTGTATCTTCCAGTAAAGAAAAGTTTCAAAGTTATTCCAATCATAGCAAACACCCAGGAAACAATAAAAATCGTCCAGCCAATTGTACCTTGTATAGTAATAAGTGTAAGAGGAGTATATGTACCTGCAATGAGAACATAAATTGCAGCATGGTCAAAAACTTTCAGTTTTATTCTAAACTCTAGTTTCTTAGCACTATGGTACAATGTAGATGCTGAATACAAGATAATTAAGCTTACTCCGAAAATACTAAAGCAGACAACAGGCAGTAGACCGCGGTACGTCTCTGCACGAATAATTAACAGCACCAGAGCAATAATACTTAAAATAACCCCAACAGCATGAGAACTGATGTTGATTGTCTCTTCTATTGGTGAGTAGTATTTTATTCCGTCTGTATTTTTCATCAAGGTAAACCTTGTTTTTGTCTTTTTCGATCAAGACAACGATTATGACAACGATCAAGAGTATGTATTCAGTAAACAGCGTTGTATTCGTACTAGACGCAAGATTTTGCGTCTCTACTTTTGTACTCAATGACATCGATTAACAAATGGGTCAAAATCCTTATTAGAATTCCAAATATATTCAGTTAGCCTGGCAACTTTCTCTGCTATTTCTTTGTCAAATACTCTTTCAATTAATCCCAATGCCATATCTATTCCAGCAGAAACACCGGATGAAGTAAAGAAATTTTCATCTTCTACCCAGCGGGCCTCTAAAATCCAATTTACATCTGGATTTAGATTTTTCACCCAATCGAAAGCCAGCTTATTAGTAGTGGCATTCCGCTTATTAAGCAGCCCTGTTTTAGCCAAAAGTGCAGAACCAGTACAAACAGTGGCGACATAATCTACTTTTTTTGAAGTAGCTTTGATAAAGTCAATCAGATTGTTATTATTTACCTCTTTTCTTGTTCCAAGACCTCCCGGAATAAGAAGGATATCTAGATTAGGAGTTTGGCTAAAGGTAATATCAGATACAATTTTAGGGCCTTGTGTACTGGCAATAATTTTATTATTTTCAGAAATCAAACTGATTTCAATTTTTTCCTTTAGTATTCCAAACATTTCAAGAGGACCAAAAAGATCTAATAGTTCAAAGTTATCAAATACAATTGCTCCGAGTTTTAAAATTTGATTATTCATAATTAGAGGCCCACGAAAAGTCTTTGATTGATTTGTTTATTGTTTCAGATACAACATACCATAGTTCCAATATTTATTTTTTCAGGCCTTCTAATTATGCAATAGCTTCTTTTGCAGGAGTTCTTTTCGGCAGTTTTCCGCAGATACAAAACAATGTACGTCCCAACCGTATTCTACAGCGCCAGAACAGTTATTTTCTAAATCATCGATATATATTTGAGGTTTGCCATAACGTTTCTCAAACTCATTAAACATTTTAATATCCGGTTTAAAAGCACCTACCTTATAACTGTAAACACCTCCAATTATTAAATTAGCAAAAGAGAGTCGGCTGTAAACTTCATTCTTATGCAATGAAGAAATATCAGAAAAAAACATTATTTTGTAACCGGAATTTACAAGATCACTAACTAATTCGTTCATCCCGAAAATTTCAGTTTCTAAAACAGAGCAATAAATCGAAATTAGTTCATTATATTTAAGTCTATTATTGGTAAGTTCATTTACTGATGTCAAAAACTCATCCTGACTTATTATCCCCAGTTCCATGTCTATTTTTTTAGAATTAAGTTTTTTTCTCAGGAAATGGACAGGATCTACGTCAAGCTTATCAAGCCATGCGTTTTTATCTATACGGAAACAGACATTACCGATATCTAAAGCAATTATTTTATTAGTCATGAGTTTAAAAAGTTTAAAAGTTAATTCAATATTTCTATACAGCATAGAATAAAAACATTCAGTAAATTCAGGGTTTTACATCATAGAGAATATGCTCGCTGTTCAATTTTATCCCGTGATTAAGTGAATATATTTTACATTATATTGTTTTTTGTATAAATATCCACTTTTATATAAACTTTACTCAAATATTCTCGAGTCCCTTCATTTTTATCTATTGAAATCCCTCGTCACATCAGATAAAATTAAAATTATTTAACTCACTAAAATTACTTTAAAAACACAGGAGAAGTATATGAATTTAAAGGTCAGAATCGGTATAATGCAGTTCTTTCAGTATTATGTATGGGGAGCATGGATGATGACAATCGGCGCCTGGTGGTTCCGTACACAAGGCTGGTCAGGAGTAAATTTTGGTGCTATTTTCTCAACAATGGGCATAGCTTCATTGTTTATGCCTACAATCGCCGGCATAATTGCTGACCGCTGGATTAATGCTGAAAAGCTTTATGGAATATTCCATCTTGGTGGAGCAGTAATGCTTTTTTCAGTTCCTTTCTGCCAGAGCCCAATGGCAGTTTTTTGGGTAATGCTTATTAATATGTGTTTCTACATGCCTACAATTTCCCTATCTGTTACTGTTTCCTATGCAATAATGGAAAAGGCAGGCATGGATATTGTAAAAGAATACCCACCAATCCGTGTATTTGGAACAGTAGGTTTTATTGTTGCTATGTGGACTGTAAGTCTCTGCCTTCTTGAGACTTCTCCCTGGATGTTTATTATTGCCGGAATAGCATCTGTAATTTTGGGGGTTTATAGTTTTACAATGCCCAAGTGTCCTCCTGAGGGCCAAAGTACAGGATCATTCACCAGCATACTGGGACTGGATGCATTCAAACTCTTTAAAAGCTATAAAATGTTTATATTTTTCTTTTTTTCAATGCTTCTTGGGGGCGCACTCCAACTAACTAATGCCTATGGTGATACTTTTCTCCACAGCTTTGCGGAAGTAACTCAGTACAAAGAGTGTATAGCCGTTAAATTTCCTGCAATAATAATGTCTATTTCACAGATGTCAGAAACATTCATGATATTGCTCGTCCCGTTTTTTCTTCGCCGTTTCGGTATAAAGAAAGTTATGATGCTTAGTATGTTTGCCTGGGTACTGCGTTTCGGTTTATTTGGATTCGGCGATCCGGCAAGTGGATTATGGATGATTATTCTTTCCTGTATAATCTACGGTATGGCTTTTGACTTCTTCAATATATCAGGTCAGCTCTTTACAGAGCTCCAAGCACCATCAAGCATACGTGCAAGTGCCCAGGGAGTCTTTATGTTTATGACAAATGGGGTTGGAGCGGTCCTTGGTAGCGTAATAAGCGGTTGGGCAATCAGTGCATATTACACAAATGCAGATGGATCTATTCACTGGGGAGGATGGGGTGGTATCTGGATGGCATTTGCAGCGTATGCCTTGATAGTTGGAATACTGTTTACAGTACTTTTCAAATATAAGCATAATCCAGCAGACTTGCAGAAGGTTACACACTAGATTCAATTTAAAAATAATATTATTATAGAGATACTCTGAGTATCTCTATTTTTTTGATTGATTGATTGATAGGAATTTTGATTTTTCTCCTTTGGTCCTAAATTTACTTCCGTGCAGCACTACTGCAAATATTTCAATGCAACATGGCAAAAACAATTAGTAAATTCAGTTTATTTGTATTAAATTACTCGGTTTTATTTAGATATTTTAAATTATTCACGGTATTACTTTTTTAGAAGTATATCAATTAACAAGTTATACTTGTTTTATTTTAAGGAAAAACATGTTCGATACAGATACAAGGGACGAAAAACTGGTTACATCCGCATTTCTCGTAGGTATTAAGGATTCCAGCATAGGAGTTGACGAGGCAAACGAGCACCTCTCAGAACTAGGGGAGCTTGTAGATACAATGGGTCTAATCATAACCGGGAAGTGTATGGTTAATCTACGTTCCTTGAATATGCGCTACTATATAGGTTCAGGCAAGGCAGAAGAAATAACAATGCAGGCTAAACACCAGAATGCCGAATGCATTGTGGTTGACTTTGAGCTGTCACCTTCGCAGCAGCGAAATTGGGAGAAGCATAGTGGGTTGTGCGTAATAGACCGTCACGAAGTAATACTTGATATCTTTGCAGGCAGAGCAACTACCCGAGAAGCAGTTATCCAAGTTGCCCTGGCAAGGATGCAGTATTCACTCCCTAGACTTAAAAGAGCTTGGACCCATCTTTCAAGGCAGAGGGGCGGCATGAAAGGAACCCGCGGCGAAGGAGAGAAACAGCTTGAAGTTGATAGAAGACTCGTGCTTAGCAGAATAACACAGCTAAAAAAAGAACTGAAAGAAGTTTCAAAGCATAGAGTAGTTCAAAGAGCAAAAAGAGAAAATAATGCTATACCTCTTGGAGCAATAGTAGGGTATACCAATGCGGGAAAATCATCTCTTCTAAATCTCTTATCCGGCTCAAATGTATTTGTTGAAGATAAACTGTTTGCTACTTTAGATCCCACAACCAGGCTTGTTTCTCTATTGGATAAGCAAAAAATATTATTAACTGACACTGTAGGTTTAATACGAAAACTTCCTCATAATCTTGTGGAGGCTTTCAAATCAACACTTGAAGAAGCTCTTGCCGCTGACTTTATTATCCATGTTCTGGATGCCTCTAATCAAAGTGTAGAACAGCACTGGGAAACCACTATATCGCTGCTTGGAGAACTGAACGCACTGGACAAACCTTCAATAGTAGTCTATAACAAAACAGACAAGCTGGATAACCCGCTTATTAAAGCCAGGTTGCGTGCATTGAAGCCGGATGCCCTGTTCATATCAGTTAAGACCGAAGAAGGAATTGACCAATTGAAAAATAAATTACTGAAACAGTTAAATGTAGGTACAGTATTAATGCAGCTTCAATTACCGCACGGTAATTATGAAATTCCGGCAAATCTCTATAAAATAGGCAAAGTATTATCTGCCAAATATGAAGAGGAAGCCACCTTTATTACTGCCCGCCTCCCTAAAAAGTATGTTAAAGCATATTCAAAATATTCACTATAAATAAATCATATGAGGTTTGTTGTTTATTTAAGAATATAATTTTGCACCAGCAACTGGTAAAAAAATAGCCCTATACTTTAATAGTCAAAAGTTATTATTACCTAATCACTCATGACGATATATTTGAAAAAGATATAAAAGCCCCATACTGTACAGTTATGATCTTTAGCTTAAAGTGAGTACCAAAATTTTTATTACTGTAAATCAAGGCTAAAGGCAAAAGAATTAACATTTTATCGGGGAAAAACTGATATTAGTGCTTGTAACTCCAAGTGACTGTTTTTTGACAAAGATTCAAATAAATAACTAAATAAACCGATCGTCCAATCTCTAAATTATCTAATTCCATGGGAGTACATAAAAATGCATATTGGCGAAAAAAAAATCAAAATTTTATTTGACGGTGGAATAGAAACGACCTGCTACCCAGGGACTAAAATCAAAAATATCATTAAGAAATTTGATTCTTTATCTAATATAGACTCTCTTGGCGCACTTGTAAACAATGAAATAGTATCCTTAACATATCCGCTTGAAGTAGACTCTAAAATATCGTTGCTGACATTATCCGATTCTCATGGATACCGCATCTATCGCAATTCCGTCTCATTTCTTTTAACAAAAGCTACTCATGAATGTTTTCCCAACATGGTTTTAGAAATAAAGCATTCTCTTGGCAATGGTTTTTACTGTTCTTTTGATGATATAACTTCAAAGCCTGCAATCAGCAAAATGTTGGCTGAAGTTGAAATTTATATGCAGAAACTAATCGCTGAGCAATTGCCAATTATACGAAGTAAGCTGCACCTTGAAGATGCTTTAAACTATTTTTCATCTAAAAATAGAAAAGATAAATGTGACTTGCTTCGCTTTCAAAACCCATCAAAAATAGTAATTTACAAATGTGACACTTTCATAGATCTTGCTCATGGCGTTTTGGTAGACAACACAAGGATTCTCTCCGAATTCAAACTTTTGCCTTATGAAGAAGGTTTTATCCTGCAATTTCCTGAAAAGGCATATCCTGCACGCATATCAGAATTTCATGGTTCCAAACCTCTTTTTAATATTTTTAAGACATACAAAGCATGGGGGCGTACAATTGGCGTAAAAACCATTGGCGATTTAAACGAAATAATAGTAAGGGGGAATTATAGGGAACTGGTAGAAATTGAAGAAGCTTTCCAGGAAAAGAAAATTGCTGAGATTGCTGATGCAATTTCTTTAAAAAGAGACATTCTAAAATGGGTACTCATCGCAGGTCCTTCCTCTTCGGGAAAAACAACTTTTGCTCATAGACTGTCAACACAAATTAAAGTCAACGGCATTAAACCTGTCATTATTTCAGTTGACAACTATTTTGTAGACCGCGACCAAACACCTAGAAACGAAAATGGCGACTTTGACTTTGAACATATAGAAACCATTGATTTAAAACTTTTACATGAGCATCTTAAGCTTCTTGATCAGGGTGAAACTGTTGAACTGCCATTTTTTGATTTCATAAAAGGTAAACAATTAAAGTCGGGTAAGGAAATAAAACTTGAAGAAAATGAAATAGTTATAATAGAAGGTATTCATTCTCTTAATCCACGTATGACAGAAACTTTACCTAAAGAACGAAAATTTCATATTTATATTAATGCGTTAACACAATTGAATCAGGATAACGACACTCGAATCTCGACAACAGATAACCGTCTTATTCGGCGCATAATACGGGACCATCGCGCACGAGGTAATCGTGCTCTGGCAACAATTCAGATGTGGCCTAATGTAAGAGCAGGAGAGAAACGCTGGATTTTTCCATATCAACATCTCGCCGACATAGCATTCAGTTCCGCATTAAATTATGAACTTGCAGTATTAAAACCCTTAGCTGAACCGTTACTTGCAGAAGTCAAACCCTGGCATCCACAGTACGCTGACGCCAGAAGGCTTCAAAATTTTCTTAAAAAATTCAGTACAGCGTCCATTTTTCCTATTCCCCACAAATCACTCCTACGTGAATTCGTCGGTGGAGGAATAATAGAATAAAAGCCTGCATAAAAAGTATTTCGTACAGGCTTTAACTAAAACTTTATAAATGTCTCAGAAACAATGATAGATTATCAAATATTAAAGGTTTATTGCGTCCCTTTACTGTCAATATCTTTAGAATCTGCCACTGCTCCACCCTCTCCTCTATTGCATCCGATGCTTGAGCATTCCAGGAATCCCCAGTTGTACCATTCGTATAGTAAAACAAACAACATTCTACTCTAACAGTAGTAATTTAACAGTTAGTAATCCAATGCCTGCTGGGCTAATGATATTTTTGATTAAAGTGGATGAACTGCGGCTTTACTAGGCTCTGCACTAGGCTTAGGAGCCGGAATCGTAATTGTCATTTTTGTAAAAGCACCTTGTTTAGCTTCAAGCTTAAGAAGCTTATCACTGTCCGAAGTAATAAAATGTGTGACAGGATCATCGCCAGCAGAGTCGGTATATTCAAGGCCAAATGGTTTCATTGCAGTACCAAGATCATTATCTATACGATTAACGTATATATCTGAACTGAGTAAAGTAGTGGCTTCTTCACCTAGACGTATATTCCCGAGGATTTTTACGCTATAATATGTACTAATGAGCGTGCTATTTTCACCAGGGACAAAGGATAACTCATGTTTTGGTATTTCCCATTTGTTTTCTTTATTTTTAGTCATAATCACGTGGTAATCCGTAACAATCTTTAGTGTTTTATGATTAAGATACGTATTATTAATGCAATCATAAGTTTTCTCCCTTAAATCAACATGTACGCTTACAGGCTTACCGTAGTTATTCACAATAGTTATACCTGGTGTAGAACTAACTCCTGACTCAGCAAATACACTCGTACATAGACATAGACAAATACTCGTAATAGCACAACGTGTTAGAATTAAATATTTCGATTTCATAATAGTTTCTCCTTTTTAATTTATTTTGTGTTTTTCAGAAACTGTTACACTGTTCTGACAGAGTGACTTTACAAAATTTTATTCTATCTCCTTTCTCTTGTCAAATTAATATGAAGTTAAATAATACCTAATCTATGCCGTAGGTATTTTTGTTTTCGACTTTATTACAAGTAAGTTTCACTTGGCTTTTTATCTTAATTATTCACCTTACTGTTCTCATTCGCCCTGCTATTCGCATGACTAAATAATAACATATCTTGTTGGTGCAGTATCCTCTTAAAATAAATATAATGTTGCCGTAATATTATATCAACAGTAAACACATATATTTATATGTAATTATACAAAAATAATCTAAAAAGCTACAATAAATGTAAAAAATGGTTTTTTACATTATTATCCATGCTACAGCCAGGACTTAAATTTCTTAATATACAGTTTCTTACAGAATTGAGTCAGCAGACAGTATGCGAACAGTATGCCGATAAGCCATGGGAAATATCCTATCGGCAATGGTACAAGCCCTATACTTGAAGCAATTGGCAGGAACGGAATACAAAGTCCAATTACCATAATAAAGATTGTCATTGCAACAACAGGAAAAGTTGCTCTGCTTTGAATAAAAGGAATCTTTTCTGTCCGTATCATGTGCACAATTAGAGTCTGAGTTAATAGACCTACTACAAACCAGCCTGAATGGAATAATGCCTGGTTTGCATCACAATTGGCTTTAAATACATACCACATTACAGTAAAAGTAACTACATCAAATATTGAGCTAATTGGCCCGATAAATATCATGAATCTAGCTATAGTACCGGCCTCCCATTTTCGTGGATTAACAAGGAACTCTTCATCCATTGTATCCCAGGGAATAGAAATTTGAGATATATCGTAAAGCAGATTCTGTATTAACAATTGGACAGGCAGCATAGGTAAAAAAGGTAGAAATGCACTGGCTATTAAAATACTGAAAACATTACCAAAATTTGAACTTGAAGTCATTTTAATATATTTAATAATATTTCCAAATGTTTTTCTACCTTCAATAACTCCTTTTTCCAGGACCATAAGATTCTTTTCAAGTAGAATAATATCTGCAGCTTCCTTGGCAAGGTCTACGCCGGTATCAACGGATATTCCGACATCTGCTTCCCGCAGCGCCAGTGCATCGTTAATGCCATCACCCATAAACCCTACGACATGGCCCTGAGCTTTGAGGTTTTTCACAACTCGGGCTTTATGCATAGGAGAAAGCTTTGCAAAAATGGTTGTTTCGTTTACAAGCTTGGAAAGTTCTTCTTCTGATAGCTCTTCTATTTCAGGACCGGTTAAGACTCTGCCTACTGTCAGTCCAACATCCCGAGAGATTTTTCCGGCAACCAGAGCATTATCTCCAGTTAATACTTTTATCGCAATTCCATGTCCCTGTAACAGCTTCAAAGCTTTTGCAGTAGATTCTTTCGGAGGATCAAGAAAAGCCGCATAACCGGCAAAGATCAAATCTTTTTCATCTTTAACAGTGAACAGGTCTTCCTGCCAGTCAACTAATTCTTTATAAGCAACAGCGACAATACGGAGTCCATCTTCAGACAACCTGTCTTTCAATTCCAGAATTTTGTCAAGGTTAGCCTTATCCAGAGGTTTCAATGAACCATCAGCTCCTTCAAGCATTGTACTGCTTGCCAATATCTCTTCAACAGCACCTTTACAGAAAAAAGTCCGTTTTTTGGTTTCTCTGTTTTCGAGTATTACAGACATTCTTCTTCTAACAAAATCAAAAGGAATCTCATCAATCAGTTTAAATTTTTCTGCCACAGCATTGAGCTTTTTATCAGTGGCTCTAGTTATCACCGCTTTGTCAAGAAGATTTTTTAAACCCGTTTGAAAATGACTGTTTAAGAACGCACACTCCAGTACCCTGGATGATTTATCCCCCTCAATATTCAAATGTTTTATTAGTACTACCTGATCCTGAGTTAATGTCCCTGTTTTATCCGTACATAATACGTCAATTGCTCCAAAATTCTGAATAGCAGACAGCTGTTTAACGATTGCTTTTTCTTTGGCCATAGCAACTGCACCTTTGGCAAGGTTTGCATTTACAATCATCGGCAGCATTTCCGGAGTTAATCCAACTGCAACAGAAATACTGAATAAAAAAGCATCTGTCCAATCACCTTTCAAAAACCCATTAACAGCAAATACAATCGGAACCATAATCACCATAAATTTAACCAGAAGTTTACTAACTTTATTAACTCCCTGATCAAATGAAGTAATTGGTTTTTTCTCAGTGAGAGTGGCCGCCATAGATCCAAAATAAGTATTATTCCCTGTATTTAATACAACAGCTGTAGCTGTACCACTGACAACACTGCTTCCCATAAAACAGATTGTGGGCTGATCTAGGATCATTAGTTTCATTTTAGGTTTGTTTGGGGATTTTGATCCTGCAGCGATATTATGGATTTTTTTAATACTCTCATGTTTTTCAACAGGAATGGCTTCACCAGTTAGTGCCGACTGACTTACGAAGAGGTCTTTTGCTTCTACAAGTCTTACATCTCCCGGAATCATATCCCCTGCAGCCAGATGAATAATATCGCCTGGAACAAGTTCCGTCATTGGAATATCCTCTTTAACAAATCTTTTTTTCCCGTCGGCAACTGTCATTCTGGAGGTAGTAGCATGGTTATGAACCAAATTTTTTAATGCCTGTGCTTCCAAAAGCGCCCGCATTTCCTGCCAGAACCTAAGCAATGTACTTATTGCAACCATTACTCCCATGACAACAACTGCACTCATATCAGAAGTCAGATAAGAAACAATCATAAGGACAATCAAAATAAGGTTAAACGGAGTCTTAAGTGATGTCCAAAGTATATAATACCAAGTAGGAGGACGTTGCGCTTCCAGCATATTTTTGCCAAAGCTATTTTGCCTTATTTCAACTTCCTCTTCAGTAAGTCCATACCATCCGGTATCATACTTCTGGAATAGTTTATCAACTTTAACAATAGCGTCCCGTTCAAGCTGAGCCTGTATTTTCTTGATTTTATCATCAGTATTTTTCTGTTTTTTCAATGTTCGTTCTCTTTTTTATTGGTGTATCAATTCAAATATATTGGAATATGGATTATATGATGAAGTATAGAACTATATTATAGTGTATACAGGAGTTAAATCCCACACTTTTTTGTATTTTTTTTGAAAGAGAAGAAGAAAAGTTTTTAGGATCTTTAAACCCACATTGTTTTGTAAAAGCCAATAATACTAAAGCCCGTCAGACAACGGGCTTTAGTATTAAACTTCAAATTTTTATACATATATTATGCACAGAAAGTTTGGCTTCTATTTGGTCCAACAGAAACAATTCCTATATCAGCATTAACAAGTTTTGCTATGTGCTTTAAATATTTTTGAGCATTTTCAGGCAGTTCATCAAATGAATTTGATGAAGTAGTAGGTGAATTCCAACCGGGCATTGATTCATATAGAGGAATAGCTCTTGCTATTTGATCAGTATCAGACGGCATGTCTTCGCAACGTATTCCATCAACTTCATATGCATTACATATATAAATTGTTTCAAATGAGTCCAGTACATCAAGTTTTGTTATGGCAAGTTTATCTACACCATTGACCATGCATGAATATTTTGCAGAAACAGCATCAAACCATCCACAGCGACGTGGTCTGCCTGTTGTTGCCCCAAACTCATTGCCGATTTTACGAATTTTTTCTCCATCCTCGTTGTCTAATTCAGAAGTAAACGGCCCTTCCCCAACTCTAGTACAGTAGGCTTTCATCACACCGTATACTTCATTTATGCGTTTAGGAGATAAACCTGAACCAGTACAAGCTCCACCAGTCGTAGTATTACTGCTTGTAACAAATGGATAGGTACCGTAATCAACATCAAGCAGCATTCCCTGAGCGCCTTCCATGAGAATATTTCTGCCTGCATCAGAAGCCCTATTGATAGTTAGTACTGTGTCCTTTATATATGGGGTCAATATTGCTGCAGCTCTTTTGACTTCTTTCCATTCTGAATCAATATCAAGTAACTCTGAACCCTGGCTTGCAAAAAATGTATTATAATATTCGGCTTCTTCTCTGAAACGTCTCTCAAATCTGACAATATCCAGCATTTCCAGAGCGCGAATACCGCGTCTCGAAGCTTTATCGGCATATGCAGGTCCAATACCTCTTTTAGTTGTACCAATTTTCTCTCCTGGATTACGCTGTAATTCCTTTAGTCCGTCCATTAAACTGTGATATTTAAAAATAAGATGACTGCGTGTACTAATTTCAAATCTGTCACCAAAACAAATGTTGCGTTCCTCTAATTCAGCCATTTCATCTGTAAGGGCAATAGGATTAACAACAACTCCATTACCAATAATGCACTGTGTTTTAGGCCTGAATATACCAGAAGGAACAAGGTGGACTACAAATTTTTCATCACCTATTTCCACAGTATGTCCTGCATTGTTTCCTCCCTGAAAGCGAACCACCATTTCCGCATTTTTAGTAAGAACATCTATAATTTTTCCTTTACCTTCATCACCCCATTGAATTCCGACAAGAACAGTTGTGCTCATTTTGTTTATCCTTTTTGAATTTATTGAAAGGTCAATTTAACGCACTAGATGTGCGTGTTAAATATTGTCAAGTTAAAGGTTACAAGTTTTTAATAGTTGAGCTAAAGTAATTTTGCATTCATTCTTCCTGTAAATTTTATAACTCAGTATTAAGTAAAAAGTAAATTTCTTGTTACTACTCAGAAGGTATTTGCCTTACTGTAGTAAAAATATTTTGTTAT
>CAZGAI010000034.1:0-14312 GCA_964523175.1 uncultured Victivallales bacterium
TTTCTTTAACTACTAGAAAAGTATCTTTTGTCTCAATCCTGTTCCTTTGTATGCTTGGAGTCATTTACTTTGTTTACGGTTCCATTCCCACAGGATTTGTGCCCAGTGAAGACCAGGGTGCATTTATGGTTAACATCCAACTACCTAACGGTTCATCTCTTAATAGAACAACAGATGTAATCAGCCAAGCTGAAAACATCTTAAATAAAATAGATGGAGTTGCAAATGTTATTACAGTTAGTGGATATTCAATATTATCTAACACTTCATCATCAAATATGGGATTGGCTATAGCTGTACTTAAAAACTGGTCTAAGAGAACAGATCCCAAGCTATTTGCTACTTCACTTATTAAAAAAGCTAATAAGGAGTTTTCAAAAATTCCAAATGCTAAGATATATGCATTTGACATGCCGCCTATTCAGGGGCTGGGGACAGCAGGAGGATTTGAATTTATTCTGCAGGACACAAAGGGCAATGACCCTCAGAGACTTGCTGAAGTTCTTAAAATGGTCATAGAGAAGGCTAATCAGAATCCGGTAATATCAGCTGCATTCAGCACCTATGAAGCAGATGTTCCACAAATATATTTGAATATTGATAGACAGAAAGCTAAAAAATTAGGCATACCACTTACAAATATTTTTAATACACTGCAAACTTACCTAGGATCAATTTATGTAAATGACTTTAATAAGTTCGGAAAGATATACAAAGTCTACCTACAGGCAGAAGCCAGGTTCAGAAGTAAAGTAGAAGATATTTACGACCTCTATACTAAAAACAAGGCTGGTGATATGGTGCCGTTCAGCACTCTTATAACATCAAAAACAGTTTTCGGACCACAGGTAATAAACCATTATAACATGTTTGCTTCGGCAACAATTAATGGTAATACAGCCCCTGGATACAGCTCAGGCCAGGCTATTACAACTATGGAGAATATAGCTAAAAAAATACTTCCGGATGGAATGACTTATTCCTGGACAGGAACAGCCTATCAGGAAATTATAGCTGGAAATATGGTAATAATTATCTTTGCTCTTGCCATTCTATTTATTTATCTGTTCCTGGTAGCTCAGTATGAAAGCTGGATGGTAGCTATGGCTGTTATGCTTTCTGTTCCGGTTGCATTTTTAGGCGCAATCCTTGCACTGAAATCTTTTGGTATTGCTAATAATATTTATGCACAGATTGGTTTTGTATTATTATTCGGATTAGCAAGTAAAACTGCTATTCTAATTGTAGAATTTGCAAAAATCCAACACGAAGAAGAAGGTAAGACGATTGTTAATGCTGCAGAATTTGCTGCAAATATAAGATTTAGAGCCGTCATGATGACTGCTATTGCAGCTTTACTTGGATTCCTGCCTTTGGTCATCGCTACAGGAGCCGGAGCAAACAGTCGTGTTTCCCTTGGAGCGTCTGTTATGGGAGGTATGCTGTTTGCTTCAATATTCGGAACACTGTTTGTGCCATCGTTCTATGTTATTATGCAGAAAATTGCCGAATTAAAATTTACTAAACCAAAAGAAACTAAAAAATAACTCTTTATTTTTTATGGAGAACATAATGAAAAAACCTTTAATTGTCATCACAGGAGCCAGTTCAGGTATTGGCGAGGCAGCTGCAAGAACATTCTCATCGCAGGGCTACCCATTATTACTCCTTGCACGCAGAGTTGATAAACTTGAAGCACTAAACCTCCCTAACACAATCTGTACAAAAGTTGACGTAACAGATTTGGATAGTTTCAAACAGGCTATAACCAGTGCAGAAAAACAATACGGCCCGGTGGACTGCCTTATTAATAATGCCGGTGTTATGCTTCTCGGACAGGCCGACACACAGGCCCCATTGGAATGGAAGAAAATGTTTGACGTTAATGTAATGGGAGTTCTTAACGGTATACATACAGTTCTTGCATCAATGAAAGAAAAAAAACATGGAACAGTAATAAATATAAGTTCTATAGCAGGAAGAAAGACTTTCCCAAATCATGCGGCTTACTGCGGCACCAAATTTGCTGTACATGCCATTACAGAAAACATACGTGAAGAAGTTGCACCTTTTAATGTTCGTTTTATTACAATAGCTCCTGGCCCTGTAGAAACTGAATTGCTTAGCCATACGACTTCTAACGAAATTATCGACGGATATCAGGAATGGAAAGAAAGTATCGGCGGGGCGTTGATACCTATGGATATTGCAAACGCTATCAACTACGCATACAGCCAACCGCAAAATGTCTGTATAAGGGAAATTGTACTTGGGCCAACAAGACAGGAACCATAATAGTTATTTACACAAGACAATAGATCATCTTTATGCATAAGAAACTTGTCATGAATTAATTAATATTAACTGCATTGTCTATACACTCAAAAAATATTTTAGAGAACTTTATTATGCTAAATTTTTATGTAGATAACAAAAAGTGTGTTAAATGCAAACAATGTGTCAAAGATTGTCTGCTGAATATTATAAGTTTTGGTAAAAAGCTACCATTTATTCCAGAGGCTAAAAAAGATGCCTGCATAAAATGCCAGCACTGTCTCGCTGTTTGTCCAACAGGTGCCCTGTCCATCCTAAACATTAATCCTGCAAAAAGTGTATCTCTAAAAAATAAACTACCGGAATATGAAAAACTCGAAAACTTAGCTAAGGGCCGCCGTTCTATTCGCCAATATAAAGACGAGAATATTGATATTGAACAGATTAATCGGCTGTTAACTGCGGCTCTACATGCCCCTACAGCCATAAATAATATGAAAGTACTTTTCACTGTAATTGACGACAAAGAAGTTATGGGTAAATATAGGAATGAAATTTACAAAGGCATTCAAAGAGCAGTTGATAAAGAAGAAATATCACCTGAAATGGAGTTTTTTAGCAGTATTGCAGATAAATGGTTTCAGGAGAAAAATGATATTATATTTAGGCAAGCCCCGCATATGCTTATAGCTTCTGCCCCTAAAGAGTGTTCTTCACCTGAAGTAAACGCCGTAATAGCGCTTTCATATTTTGATCTTTTAGCTGCTGCTATGGGGGTGGGCACTCTATGGTGCGGTATGGCAGCGAGGGCTATTGAAAATATTGTACCTGAGATGCTGACAAAGCTTAGAATCCCGAAAGATCATAAAATTGGATATGTTATGGTATTTGGAAAACCCTCAGTAAAATACTATCGTACTGTGCAGAGAGAACCTGTTAACATACAAAGAATGAAGTAATAATACCTGTATTTTTATTTCATATTTTATTCTGTAAATTGGAGTTGAGTATTATTAGTAGAATTAAACTATCTACACCAGTTAATATTGTAAAGCCGAAAATGACTTTTACTTACGATTCTGTTATTTCCGGTATAGGCTCATGCTTTGCTCAGTATGTAATGCAACATTTTAAAAAGCTAGGATTCAATACAGCCTGTAACCCAAACGGAATAGTGTATAATTCAGTATCAATAGCAAAATCACTTGATTATATTGCCAGTGATAAAAACTATGAGGATCATAACTTTGTTAACTATAACAGCCTCTGGCACAGCTGGGAGCATCACGGTTCCTTTTCAAATCCGGAACTCTCAGAGCTTAAATCAAATATAGATAAGGCTAAATTAGTATTCAAAAGAAAACTGGTTGAATCTGATATTTTTATTTTGACACCTTCGTCATCTGTCGTGTACTGCTTAAATGAACCCTATACTCTAACCGCAAACTGTCATAAATATCCCGGAAAATATTTTGAGAGAAAAATACTTAGTCCGGCATATAACTTAGAAGCTCTGTCCAGCAGTATAGAAAGTATCAGAAAAATTAACAGTAACTGTCTTATAATAATAACACTTTCTCCTGTTCGACACTATCCGGGAAATTTAGTGTTAAACGCGCGTAGTAAAGCTAATCTACTATCTGCAATTCATCATTGCGTTAATATGTTCGAAAAGGTTGAATACTTTCCTTCTTATGAAATACTCCTTGATGAATTAAGAGACTACAGGTTTTTTAATGAAGATATGATGCACCCAACCGACATTGCAAGAAAAATTATCTTCCAAAAGTTCATTTCCACTTATTTTTCGGATGAATGCCGAAAAGTCATTCATAAAAAAGAAAAACAGTTAAAAACACAGAAGCACAGACCCGTGAATCAGTAATCAGTAAATCTAAGGAATACTTTTGAATACACATCTCTACGAGCAGTTTAAAAACGATGTAATCCTTATTCTGGATTTAAATGATAAACAAGATTTATCAGAACAAATATCATCTCTGGCTTGGAAGGTCTCTTTCATGCCTAAAAAAGAACGCATTAACGAAATACTAAATTTTATCAAAAATAAAAAACTTGATAAAATAATTGATAATAAACAGAAAATTGATACTCTGGAATTGATTTTGTCCCTGTCTCATTTGAGAAGAGCAAAATATAATGTTATTTAGCTCTTCTATTTTCTCACTCCCCTATCCGTAAATTAGACCGAAAAATTGAGATGCAAGATTTTGCGTCTCCACAACGCGCTAATGCCTTGAAATTTTCTTGCCTATAAGCAGATATGGCATATTGACAAACAATGTGTTAATATGATATAATGAAAAATGTTGGTTATTGATAAGCCGGAAATTTTTATTAACGACAAGGAGGAAAAATGCTGAGGAAAAAACTAACTGAAAAAAACAGGATTCAAAAATACCTGTTTGTTATGCTTTTATTAACACTGTTTTTAAATGTAAATGCTCTTTATGCTGCCGCAAAAGCACCAGTCTATACAAAGAAAGATAATACATTTACCGGAACTGTTACACCTATTTTAAGCGCACTTGTCCGTTACGGCTTTAATGATACAGACAGAGGTATAGTCACTTATTCAACCAGACCGGGACAGTTTGTCTTCGGTCCAGTATTAGATTCCACAGGGAAGGTTATTAAAAAAGGTGACCTGCTAGTAAGACTTAAAAGCAATTATCACAAACAGGAAGTAGATGCTGCTGTTGCTAATATTGATCTAGCAAAATCTCAGATGACTTACACTACAAAGAACTATAAAAGAGCCATCCAGCTTGGAAAAAACACTAATGTTATTTCCAAACAGAATTACGATTTATTTATATCTCAATACTTTGAGGCACAAGAAGCTCTCAATGCGGCTCAGAAATCATTAATAACTGCCCAAAGCTTATACGACCTTATACATCTTAGAGCTGATTTTGATGGTCTCGTTACTAAAGTATATATGGCTGGTGCTTTATTAAATAATGAACCACCAATTATTCAGTTGGCTTCAACTAATCCAATGGGAATTAAAATTGAACTCGATCATTCAATAGCGATGAAGCTTAACAATATTAACAATACAGTCAAAGTTTACCCTGTAAGAGGAGATAAAAAAGCGACCGGAATCCTCTTAAATATGACAAAATTAACTAAAGACGGTATAATGCTGGCTGTTGAAAACTATCTAATTTCACCTACTCCTGCAAAACCCAATACTCTAATAGTTAAAAATGCGCAGCCTGTTTTGAATTTATATTCATCAGAGAAGATAAGTAAACCACTGGCAGTTCCAAACACAAGTATTTTTCAGGACAAAGGTAGTAAAGAAAGTTATGTATGGCAGCTTGTAGGCAATAAAGACTTACAAGCAGGAAAAGGATTAACAGGTACTTATACGGCTAAAAAAGTAAATGTACAACCAGGACAGCTGGTAAAAAGAATCAATAACCATATTGATTATATAGCCTTAGAAAATGCAGGAAACCTCTCTCAATATGATTTGGTTCTTATTAACGATAATTTACCTCAAGGCTTAAAAGATAATGCTGAAGTTTGCTTAGCTCCAAATCAATATCTGTTTATGCCCGGTGATCAAGTTAAAATTGAAGTCAATGAATAAAATATAAAAAAATTGGAGGAAAAAATGAGAATATGCTATAATAAATATAAATATCAAATTACTCTGTTTTTATTAACGGTATTATCAATAATTTCAATTCCCAGCTTATTTGCGAAAGAATATACTGGGACTGTTGTACCACTGGTCACAAATGAATTTTCCTGGGGCTGGAATGATTTTTACAGAGGTAAAGTTCTATACACTCCAATGCCGGGAGATATTCTTTTAGGCCCAATTACAAATATTAAAGGAGATACAGTTAGGCCCGGTGATTTACTTATAAAAGTTAATGATCAATACAGAAAGAGTGTTTACTTAAATGCAGTTGCAGAAGCAAAGGAACAGAATTATACATATAAGAATACCGAAAGTGTCTTAGCTAGAGATGAAAAAGTTTTAAAAAGTAACGCTATCTCTCAGCTGCAGTATGATAAGGACTTGAATGCTTATAAAGCTGCATTCCAAACATTATTATCAGATAAAAATAGTGCTGTAATGGCAAAAGATATGCTGGAATATACAATCTTCAGAGCACAGTTTGATTGTATAATAAATACAGTATACTGTCCGTTCGGCCTTTTGGCTGGAGAGAATAATGTTTTACAGCTATCCCAAATCAACCCAATGGGAGTACAGGTACAACTTGATTCAGCAATTGCTGAAAATATTACTAACCAAACACCAGTTACCATATATCCTATAAGAGATAGTAAGCCCGTTGGTATATTTAACGGAAGAACACGCAATACAGATAAAGGAGTAATATTTGAAGTTGATAATTACAATATGATTCCTGACGAAAAAGACAGTGTTCCAATATCTAATTTTGATTATGTACTTAACTTCAGTCCTAATTCAGTGGAGTCCAAACAACTTGCAGTACCGGTAGACTATCTGGACAAAGATAATCAGGGATACTTTGTCCAGAAAGCTCAGACTCAAAAAGGAAAACCAACCAGCTTAGTAAAGGTTTATGTCAAACCAGCTAATATGATTAGAAGAGTCACACCTCAGAAGCAATTTCAGGCACTACAGGACGCAGGAAAACTTCAACTGCATGATATAGTGGTAGCTAAAGAAGACGCAGCTAAGGTTAAGAGCGGAAATATAGCACTTTACACTAAAGAACTGCTATTTATGCCCGGCGATAAAGTTAAAGTAGTTATTGACTAATAACTAATTAATAACTCTACTGACTTTTTTTACACTGAATCTATTTTAAATATATAAAAGACTATAAGGGAAAGTAATGCAGAAATTTGATCCGGAACAGGCCCTTGCAGAAGTCCGTAGAGAATTTGGAGAACACGGTGGGGTAACTCCTTCGATATCACGTTCATCTACTTTTACCGTAATGGAACCGGGCACGATGCCCAAAATTTTTGGGGGAGTAAGAGGCCATAAAGGTGGCTGCTATCTCTATAGCAGGCATTTCAACCCTACTGTTGATATTGCAGACAGGTATCTAGCCGCAATAGAAGGCACAGAATCAGCATTAAGTACTGCCAGCGGTATGTCTGCTATTGCCTGCACACTGCTCCAAATATGCAGAGCCGGAGATCATATTGTTTCAGGCAGTACTATATATGGAGGGACGCATGCTCTTCTGGGTGAACTATTCTCTGAAATGGGCATTAGTACTACCTTTGTGGATCCAATAAATATTGAAGAATTTAAAAAGGCAATTACCCCAAAAACGAAAGTAATTTATACTGAAACTATCGCGAATCCAACATTAGCAATATCCGATATACCTACTCTATCTAAATTAGCCCGGGAAAACAATTTAAAATTAATAGTTGATAACACATTCACACCAATGGTTATCTCACCTATTAGACTAGGTGCTGATATCGTAGTATATTCAATGACTAAATTTATCAACGGCGCTAGTGATCTTATTGCAGGTGCTGTATGCGCCAACGAAGATTTCATAAACCAGTTAATGAATTTACATACCGGTCGTGTAATGCTTCTTGGCCCTACAATTGATCCAAGAACAGCATTCGATCTAATCCAAAGAATTCCTCATCTTGCTTTAAGAATGCGCGAACACAGCAGAAGAGCCCTTGCAATAGCAGAGAGACTGGAAAAAATAGGTATTAAAGTTTCGTACCCCGGGCTTAAATCACATCCCCAGCATAAACTTGTCACATCTATGATAAATGAAAGCTATGGGTACAGCGGATTGATAACAATTGACTGTAAAACAGCAGAAAACGCTAATAAATTAATGCTAATTTTACAAAACAGAGAACGATTTGGACTTATTGCAGTGTCACTGGGATTTTTCGATACATTAATGAGTTGTTCCAGCTCATCAACATCTTCTGAAATTTCTTATGATGAGCAGCAGGCCATTGGGCTGTCGCCCGGGCTACTGCGAATATCTATCGGCCTTACCGGTTCGCTGGAAAAAAGGATCGAACAGATCGAAAGAGCTGTCAAAACAGTTTTGCTAAAGGGCTGAACCCGTGAATCCGTGAATCCGTGAATCAACAAATCAACAAATCAACAAATCAACAAATCAACAAATCAACTTTATGGATCAGACAATATACAATTCTTCGCTTAATATTATTAAGAAACTACAGAACAATGGTTTCTCTGCTTATATTGTTGGCGGAACAGTCAGAGATATACTTCTTGATAATTCCGACAAAAATATTAATAGCGGCTGTGATATTGATATTGCAACGTCTGCCAAACCAGAGGAAATAAATGCTCTATTTAATAAAACTTACAATATAGGAGCAGCTTTCGGTATTGTTAATGTAGTTGAAAATGGAATTCCATTCGAAGTTGCCACCTTTCGTGAAGAATCAGATTATAACGACGGACGCCATCCCGATTTGATAAAATATACAGACAGTCCAAGAAGAGATGCACAACGCAGAGATTTCACTATTAATGCGTTGTTTTATGACCCATTCCTGGATGAAATACTTGACTTTGTAAATGGACAAAACGATTTAAAAAAAGGCATTTTAAAAACTATTGGCCCACCTGAAAAAAGATTTTCGGAAGACTACCTCAGAATACTCAGAGCTATTCGTTTTGGTACCAGATTAGATTTTAAAATAGACAAGCCTATAATCGAAGCTATAACAAAACTGGCTCCAAAATTAAGAGAACTATCCAGAGAAAGAGTTAGAGATGAGTTAAATCGAATATTCACAGGACCTAAATCAGAAAAAGCATTACGGTTGTTATCCGATACAGGTATACTCGCTATAGTTTTACCGGAGATTGAAGCGATGAAAGGTATTGCTCAACCTAAGCTATACCATCCGGAAGGAGATGTATTTGAGCACACAGCACTAATGTTGAACCGTATAGTGAGTTCAAACATATTTCCCAAACAAGCAGCACAATTGCCAGTTGTTCATAAAATGAATTCACACTCGCACAAACAACTGAATACATTTGGCATTGAACTGACCTGGGCTGTACTGCTCCATGATGTTGGCAAGCCGATAACATTTAAACTTGACGAAAATCATATAGAACGCTTTATGTTTCACTCTGAAAAAGGAGCTATCCTCGCTGAAGATATCTTAAAGAGATTAAAATTCCCTAAAACAACTATCACAAAAATCTGCTTTGCTATAAAAAATCACATGCGTTTTGCCACAGCTAAAGAGATGCGTACGTCTAAACTGAAGCGTTTAATCGCAGAACCAACCTTCCCGCTCGAACTCGAACTCCATAGAATAGATTGTGCATGCAGTAATAAACTGACAGATAATTTTACTTTTTTACTTGACACTATTTTTGAACAAAAAGATGAAACAAAGCTACCTCCTCCCCTTATAACAGGAAAAGACCTTATTGCGCTGGGCATAAAACCCGGCCCTGAATTCGGGGAGATACTCCAAACCATAGAGGAAAAACAAATAGAAAAAGAGCTCTCCTCAAAAGAAGACGCTGTCAAGTGGATAAAAGCAACCATACATAAATAATAAGAGATAAAATGAGCGAATTAATATTTGCAGTAGTAATTGTCCTGTTTTGCTCAGGATTATGTTCAGGTGTGGAAGCTGCTCTGCTTGCAGCTCCTATAATAAAAATAAAAAAACTGGCACAGACAAAGAAACCATCTGCTCTGGTATTACTTTCAATAAGAGAAAAAATTAATCGTCCAATTACAGCTATTGTAACAATAAATAATATTTCAAACATTGGTGGAAGTATTTTTGTCGGCGGTGTAGCCACATCATATTTGGGCAATCAATGGCTAGGGACTTTTACTGCTATATTGACTTTTCTGATAATAGTTTTTGGGGAAATAATCCCTAAAACCATAGGTGAAAATCATGCTATGACTATCTCACTGATTTCAGCTAAACCTATTCTTTGGCTAACCCGTATTATAACACCGCTTGTATTGTGTGTTGAGATTATTGCATATCCATTCATCTCAAGAAAAAATAAAATTACTACGAATGAGGCTGAAATAAAGTTTCTTGCTAAAATCGGCCATAAAGAAGGTGTTATAGAAAACAGTGAATCTGAAATGATTCAAAAAATATTTGATTTTAATGACCTGACAGCTGCTGATATAATGACACCTAGGGTCGCCATGACTTATATTAATGAAAAAGATAAATTAATCGAAATTATAGATACAGTTATCAACTCTCAGCACTCCAGAATTATTGTAATAAAAGATTCACCTGACGACGTTGTCGGTATAGCATTGAAAAGTGAACTACTTTCTGCTATAATTAATAAAAAAGGTGATAAATCAATTTCCTCTTTTGCTCATGAAGTTCACTTTGCAGCCGAATCAACCAAAACGGATAAACTTTTAAAAGTTTATCAAAAAAATCACCAGCATTTAATTGTCGTTGTAGATGAATATGGCGGTGTTTCAGGTGTAGTTACGCTTGAAGATGTCCTGGAAATATTAACCGGTGAAATAGTCGATGAAACTGATAAAGTAGCGGATCTTCAGGATCATGCCCGAAAAAAACAGAAACATACTTTTTAGTCAAACTCAACTACTGCGTTCTAATTTCCCCCTTAACTTAGTGTCTGTCGCCGCTAAGGCTAAGCGCCGTGACAGGCATACATAACTTCGAATAAACTTAATAATTAAATTTACAAATCTGACAAAGCAAACATCGCAATACCGGCAGCAACCGAAGCATTGAGAGAGCTTACTCTTCCAAGTTGTTTAAAAGCAACTACATAATCAGCAGTGTTGACAATAAACTGACCTACAGATTTATCCTCGCCACCAATAACAAGTAATAGTTTCTCAGGGTTTACAGATTTTATTTCAGAAATATCAGATTTGCCGTCTTCGTCCAGCACTACTACCGTATACCCATTCTCAATTGCTTTTTTAACGTAGGCATTTTCTGAACGATCATTTGCTATTTTCAGGAACTCTGTAGCTCCAGCTGAGACTTTTACAACAGAAGGGTAAACATTCGGGGTCCCTCTTCTAGACAAAAGAACTGAATTAAAGCCGAATACTTCAGCACTTCTTAATATAGCTCCGAGATTATGAGGGTCTTCAATGTTATCGAGCAGCAGAAGTTTGCTCTCTGATAACAATGATTCAAAAGGCACATAAGGATATCTGCTGACGCTTAAAACCACCCCCTGATGTTTTCTCGTTCGAGTTAAATCTATTAGTTTACCCTTTTCTACATATTTAATAGGGATATCTTTTTTTTCAAGCAAAACAATCAGCTTTTTCAACCTGGGATTATTTGATTTGCAAATGTAAGCTTCAGTGATTTTTCTACGTTCCGCGGCAACTACTTCAAATGCCGGATTCATTCCATAAATATATTCCATATTTTAACTCAACTTTTGGATTGATAAATTGTTTATATGTTATTTATAATCTGCCTTTTAATATATTTCAAATATTATTTTTTGATATATTGAGTTAAGCACGAATAATCAAAACACAAATATCAAATACATTAAATGATTTTCAAATTCTAAAATCCGAAACTTGAGAAATGATACCATTTTCAACCTGAATTATTCATAAAAAAACGAAAAAAGTTTTTATTGTTTTTACTATAAGGAACTTATACTTTTACATGCGAAAAGCTTCATTTTTATTAGAAATTTTTCTTCTTTTTACTGAAAGTGCATCGATTTTACTGCATCTACTTCGTCAACTACAACTTGCAGTACAAAGTACAGCTGCGTTTTGTTTCCTCGTAACTACAGCAAACTCAACGCATGAATAATTTAGGTCAAGCTGAACTTGTTTTATTCTGATGAATGAGACGCACTTCTATCATGCAGATTCCAACTAAAAGCAAGCATAATAATAGAAAGCACACATGCTACTAAAAGTGATATAAATACAATATCCCAGCCCCATTTTAGTGCTATATAACCAAGAACGGCTTCAGCAGCTACAGTACCCAGAAAGTAGCCGAATAGACCAGTAAACCCTGCAGCCGTTCCTGCTGCTTTCTTTGGGACAAGGTCAAGAGCAAGTATTCCAATAAGTGCTACAGGTCCATAGATAAGAAACCCGATACATGCAAGAGATAATAGAAGAGCAGCAGGAGAAGTAGCTTTCCAATAGAAAAAAATCCCGACAAAAACAAGTATCATACATATCACCCCCATAGGTGCTCTTTTTCCTCTGAAGTATTTGTCTGTAATCCAGCCTATCAGTATTGTGCCCGGTATTGCAGGCAATTCAAAGAGTGCGAATCCAAGAAGCCCGCCTGCCTTTGACATATGTTTGACATCGTGAAGGTAGTAAGCAGACCAGTTGAGCAATCCATAACGCACAAAATAAACAAAGACATTGGCTATTGCTATCATCCATATCCATTTATTGCAAAGAACATACTTTAAGAAAATTTCTTTAGAGGTCATTTCCTGTTCTCTATTATCAAGACCTTTTTCTACTCCTTCAAGCGGATAATCGTTAGTATATTCTTCTATAGCCGGCAGTCCGACAGATTGTGGGGTATCCGCCCCGAAAACAATAACTAATACTCCGACCAATATGCATATAATTCCGGCAAAATAGAATAATCCATGCCAGTTTCCACCCCAAAGAAAAATGCCGACAGGAACGATAATTAAAGGCAAAAACCCTGCACCTACATTATGTGCAGTATTCCAAATACCCATTTTAGTTCCTCGTTCCCCATCTGAAAACCAGTGAGTCATAATTCTACCACAGGGTGGCCACCCCATCCCCTGAACCCAACCGTTAAGAAACATGATTACAACAAGTACAGAAACACCATAGCCTAACAGCCCTGGAACAAATAAATTGATAATTCCTGAAAGAATAAGCCCGCTGGCAAGAAAATACCTTGGATTACTCCTATCGGAGACATTACCCATTAGAAATTTGCTTAAGCCATATGCCATCCCAAGCGAGGCACCAATTATCCCCATCTGTTCTGTATTAAAGTTAACCATATACTGTTTCGCTACAGAAAATGAACTTCTGCCGAAATAATAGGTAAAATAACCTATATAGGCT
Organism: uncultured Victivallales bacterium; assembly: GCA_964523175.1. GTDB lineage: Bacteria > Verrucomicrobiota > Lentisphaeria > Victivallales > GWF2-38-69. Next base: position 13,383 of record CAZGAI010000034.1, read on the forward strand.
ACAAGAAACATTCTTAAACGCCATCTTGGATACAGTTTGTCTGATTTCTCTTTAGGCATCTGTTGAATAGCCGGTGCCGGTTTAAAAAAACCTATCATAAAATCCTCCTGTTATACCTATTTTTTTTGTTTAACTAAATTAAAACATATATTGTTGAGAAAAACAACATATTCTTGTAAAATTAACAGACATTTGTTGATAACATCAACACAACAGGCCGCTTATTGGATATGCAAATCCCTGCAGAGCTGGATTTGAAACTACTGCAGCAACCAAACATTGTGCTTATTTATAGCACCGCTAGCCTAGAGCACAAGAACCGAGGCTGTCAAGTAAATCTTGTTTTTATCTTTTTATTTTTTAGAAAAAATAATACTAAAAATTAGTACGTTCAGTCGAAACTTTAAAAATTCACTTTCTTTGTCACAGAAGTGTAGAAATTTTTAAGGAAATGCCGTTTACTTAATATGTACAAAGTCCTCTCCAATTACTTGGCATTACACAGACAAAACATACAATTAAGAAAAAAGAAGGATACCTACATGTCGTCTAACAAACAAGATTTCATTGATAAAAAAGCTATAATGACCCTTTTAATTCTGCTGGCACTTGGTGTCATTGCATATTTAATAAACTATTTTCTAAACGTCTTTGTCGCAAAATGTCTTAGCCCTAAATTGTATGGAGATTTCTCCATAACGGTTCAATCTTTGACTGTTCTAGCCGTCATACTGCTTCTAGGATCAAATTCAACATCTGTAAAGTATCTATCAACATATATAGCAAACTCAAAGAAACAAGAAATTACAGGTTATATTCATTGGAACCTAAAGCTAATAATAAAAACTTTTACCGTCACAATAAGCCTGTGTGCAATACTATACTCAAATCATTTCAAAACACTGTTTTCAGTTTTTCAAAATTATCATT
>CAZGAI010000035.1:0-14311 GCA_964523175.1 uncultured Victivallales bacterium
GAACTTAATATTGATAGAAAAGATATTTTTTTAGACCCAGGTACATATATTTACACTCCCCTGCCTAGCAAAAGAAAAACATTTAGAAGTACTCATAAGCATAATACTATATGTGTACTCAATAAAGAACAAAACAGATTTAATCAAGCAAGAGATAATGTATTTTGTATATCTAAGGATTCGTCCTGTAAGTTAATTGAAGTTTCTAGCAACTCAATATCACTTTTATTAACTTATCAAAATATTAAAAATATAAGAACATTTATTATTCATAAGAATAGTGTAGAAATTATATCAAAATCTAATATGGAATTTTCTACTAATTGGGATACAGGTAATATTTCGAACGGATATGGAAAATTATTGAGCAAAACTAATTCATGAGTACTTCTATAAATAAAAAATTAAAAAACTTAGACTTTTATCTGTTTATCTGTTTAATTATTTTAACTATTTCTGGGCAGATTCAACATAGATATCCTATATTTTATTCCATTAGGCTATTACTTTTATTCTATTTATATTGTCGATTAATTCTTGTTTATAGACCACTTAAAACTACGGGACAATTATACATATGGCTGTATATAGTTCTGTCTTGTTTTGTATGCCTAAATACATATATACTACTCTCTGATAATACATATACTGTAAGCGCTTTTATGAGGTTTATAAACGTTACATTGTTTGCTCCTTTGGCATCAGTTATTATTAGAGATGACAGACAGATAAAGCTACTGTTTAAATGTCTGTTTATTTTGTGTACAATTAATTTTATTATATTGCTGATTCAATTTTTAGGATTCAATTTTAATGAATATATAGGTTCTGATTACATTGCAAATAGGCAAAACTTGTCAAGGTTTCAATCACTAATGGGGAATCCTAATGCAACAGCTATAACTTTTGCAGTATTATTTCCGGCAGTTTTTATTATTAATATGAAAATAATCAATAGAGTTTTTCTAATAATTATATTTTTGCTTGCACAAATTTTATTATTATCTACTTCTGGATTTGTATTAATATTTACTGGTTTACTATTAGTTTGTCTGCTGTTTTATCGAAAATTAATAAAAAATTATTTTATTTTAAAGATTATTTATAGCTCTGTAATTATAGTATTTTTTTCAGTAATTATTTATTTTTATATACCAAATGAAAAAAAAGAGATATTAAATAAGTACGTTGAAGTTTTTTCTACAAAATTAATAGTAGACAAAGAAGAAGGCCTTGATGACACTAGTTATACTGAACATGATTTGTCCTTTAGATTATTTGGCTCCATTACCGATGGCCTGGTAAATGGAGAAATATTAACACATTCATATTTGTATAGTCTTATAGTGGGAAGTGGATTTGGCGTAGCAGGTTCAGTTGCAGTAGAAAAGAATATCATGACCGGATATGGAGGAGTATCTATTCTTGCTCATAATAGTATATGTGAAATATTTATTGTGGGAGGACTTATCCTATTATTCAGCTTTTGCCTGATTCTATTAACCTCATATTTAAAACTGTTCAATTTACAAAAAAAGCTTATTACTTATAAATTAATTTTTATCATTTTCCTGCTTCTCTGTATGGTTTTACCTATTTATCCAGCTTTTAACCAAATATCTGTGGGATGTGTTTTTTGGCTGATTATTGGAATCACTTCAAATAATACTTTGTTACGTTCTTTTCAAAAAAATTCTAAATTATTCAGGGAATAAATAATAATGCGTTTGTTAATTGTGAGTAATTTTTACACTCCTGTGTTGAATGCAAGATCGTTTCGCTGGTCAGCTATTGCTGAGGAATGGGTTAATAATGGACATGCGGTGGATGTTATTTGTGCGTGGCAGCCTGGCTTAGCAAGAAATGAAAATATTAACGGAGTAGCTGTATATCGAACAGGTAGTTCATTTTTGGGAAAATTGCAGAAGAACTCAAAAATTTCTAAAGATGGAAGCAGCTCTAAAACAAGTAATGCTTTCTCTCTTGATCCAGTCCATGTTTTAAAATTTATATTGAAAAAAATATACAATTTTACCTGGAAAAAACTGTATTGGCCTGATTTTGCCTGTATTTGGCAGTTATCAGCAGACAAAAAAGCAAAACAGCTCTGTAAAGAAAACAACTATGAATGGTTGGTGACAGTATCATTCCCATTTTCCAGTCATCTTGTAGGATTAAAGTTGAATGCACAGTATTCTGAAATGAAATGGTTGGTGGATAGTGGGGACCCATTTTGCTTTAATCCTGTTCAAACAAACAACCATAAGCTCTATTCTTCATTAAATAAGAGTATAGAAAGAAAGGTATTTAAAAATGCTGATTGTCTTACTGTGACTACTGATGGAACTCTAGAATTATATGTCAGTATTTTTCCAGAAATAGAAAAAAAAATAGTAGTTATTCCACCATTAGTCAATATTAATAAACCTTCACAAAATATATCTAAAATTTTTCCTGAAAATAAAAAAATCCGAATCAGTTTTCTTGGAATCCTTTATCCGAATATTAGAGAACCTGATGGATTGCTTGAAATGCTTTATGGAGTAATTGATGCACGCCCAGAGTTACAGGAACTACTTGAGTTGCATTTCTGGGGAGATTGTAAAACCTGTATGGAAAATTTTCAGAATTATCCAAAATTGACGAACTTAATTACTTTTCACGGATATGTATCTAAGGACACAGCTGTCTCAGTAATGTACCAGAGTGATATTTTAGTAAATATTGGTAATAATACAAGCTATCAGCTTCCTAGTAAGATTGTAGAATATGTGGTCACCGGCAAATCTATAATTAATATCTGTTCAATTCCAGATGATAGCACTCGTGGTTACCTAAAAGACTATCCACTAATTTTAAATTATGATTATTTTGAAGAATGTATTGAGAAGGACTGGCAGGCAATATTAAATTTCATTCAGCAGGGTAGTTCTCGGTGTGTGCCTGATAAAATAATACAGAATTATATTGCTCAGCATTGTACACAAACTATAGCCAAACAATATTTGGTAGCAATGGAAAATATATTTATTCACCGAAACAAGGAGCATTATACTAAATGTTAGAAATAAAAAAAATAGCTTGTGTGACTGGTGCTTCAGGTATGATTGGAAGGCGTATTTGTGAGAATTTAGTCAGTCAAGGATATCATGTAAAAGCATTAAGTCGTCAAAAAGAATTTAAGTTGGAAGGGGTGGAAGTATTTAACGGTAATATTGAAGACAAAGATATTCTATCTAATTTCATGCAGAATTCTCATCTGTTTTTCCACTGTGCAGCTGAATTGTATGACGAATCTAAAATGCACCGGATAAATGTACTTGCAACAAAGCTTATCCTAAAACTAGCAGAATTATACGGAATAAAATATTTTTGTCATTTAAGTTCTGTGGGTGTAATCGGCAGTACGAGATTAAAGCTGGTCGATGAATTGACTCCTTGTAATCCCCAAAACATGTATGAAAACAGCAAATGGGACGCAGAGCAACTTGTCGCATGTGGAATTAATGAATGTAAGACAGTTATCTTAAGACCAACGAATGTTATTGATGAAGAAAAAAAAGGCGTTTTAGATTTTTCTAGTAGGGGTAGGGTGGCGAATTTCTGTAAAATTTTTTTATTCGGAGGCGAATGTTCGCATATTGTCCATGCTAAAGATGTAGCTGATGTCGCGGTATATTTTTTTTCGCATCCTACTTATGCAAAAACACCGCAGTGCTATATTGTTTCATCTGATCATGAACCATTGAATAAACTATCAGGATTGTGGCCGCTTTATAATGCCTATCGCCGGGGGAAACCAATTACTTCTATTCGTCCAAGTCCTCATTTACACCTATTTATTCCTTATCTTTTACGTAAAATTTTAAGAGGTACTGGAAACATGGGAGATGTAATTTATTCATCTAAAAAACTCCTTGATGCCGGTTTTGTCTTTACTTTTGGTGTACGAGGTGCAGTAAAAAATATAGCTATTAAAATGAAAGAATCCCTTTAGGTGATGAAAGTACTAAATGTAAATATGTCTATGGATCCTGTATTTGGCGGTGGCACTGTTGAAAGAACTCTGCAAATAAGCAGGGAAATGTCTAGGATTGGTATCAACGTTGTTGTCTTAACAACTGATATAGGTTTATCTGAAGAAAATAAAAAAGCTTTTGATGGCTTTGAAGTAATTGCTTTACCTTGTATCATAAAACGGCTTTATTTACCTAAATTTTCTTATAAACATGTAAAAAAACTGGTTGCTGATAGTGATGTTGTCCATCTCATGGGGCATTGGACATTCCTAAATGCATTAGTTTATTATGTAGCCAAAAAGCTTAAAAAGCCTTATGTTGTGTGTCCGGCTGGCGCTCTTCCAATATACGGCAGGTCGAAAATTATAAAAAAACTTTATAATTTAATAGTAGGTAATAAAATTATCAGTAATGCTACAGCATGCGTTGCTGTAGCTGTAAATGAAAAAGCACATTTTAAGGGGTATGGAGTAGATGTTGATATGGTCTCTTTTATCCCAAATGGTGTTAATAACGATGATTTTACAGAAAGGGATGGAAATAAATTTCGAAAGAAGTATCATTTAGGACTAAAACATTTTATACTTTTTGTTGGTAGATTGAATTATATTAAGGGTCCGGACTTACTACTCAGAGCCTTTTCTGATATTCAAGATAAATTTACTGGTTACCATTTAGTCTTTGCTGGTCCTGATGGTGGAATGCTCAAAGAATTAAAATCTTCTGTAGCTCATTTCAGCTTGGAAGATAGAGTTCATTTTATCGGCTATTTAGGATTAGAAGATAAAGTGTCCGCTTATCAAGAATCAGCACTTCTAGTTATTCCTTCCAGACAAGAAGCTATGTCAATTGTTGTTCTTGAGGCAGGAATATCTAATAAACCTGTGCTGATTACTGATCAATGTGGCTTTAATGATATTGAGGATGTAAATGGTGGTTTAGTTGTTTCAGCATCAAGCGATAGTATAAGAAATGGATTAATCGAGGTTCTAGGTGATCCTGAAAAACTGTTTTCTATGGGAAAGAATCTTGAAAGTTATGTTAGAAATAATTTCACATGGAAGATCGCTGTTGATAAATACATTCAATTATATCATATTATCATGAATAATGAAAAGTAGATTTGGATTCTTATCGAAAATCTATAAGGATTTTAATAATGTTCGCATATAAAACATAAACTGAAGGTGAAAGTCGAAATGTTTAATAATAAAATTTTACTGATAACAGGCGGGACAGGGTCTTTTGGGAATGCTGTTCTAGAACGTTTTCTGAATACAAACATTGGAGAGATAAGAATATTTAGTAGAGATGAAAAAAAACAGGATGACATGCGGCATCAATATAATAATAATAAATTAAAATTTTATATCGGCGATGTTCGTGATTTCAATAGCATTAATGATGCTATGAGAGGAGTTGATTTTGTTTTTAGTGCTGCAGCTCTGAAACAGGTTCCTTCTTGTGAATTTTATCCTATCGAGGCTGTTAAAACGAATGTGATAGGTACGCAGAATACGCTTAATGCGTCCATAAATAATAAAGTTAAACGTATCGTTGTTTTGAGCACAGATAAGGCATGTTACCCCGTAAATGCTATGGGAATGAGTAAAGCTTTGATGGAGAAAGTAACTGTAGCAAAATCAAGAAATATAGATAAAAATCATTCAGTAATGTGTAATACAAGATATGGAAATGTCATGGCATCAAGAGGTTCAGTGATACCTTTATTTGTTGATCTATTGAAGAAGGGCAAAGATTTGACAGTTACTGATCCTGAAATGACTAGATTTATGATGTCACTGGATGCAGCGGTAGATTTAGTGATTTTTGCCTTTAAGAATGCACATCAGGGGGATACTTTTGTACAGAAAGCTCCTGCAGTTACTTTGGAAGTATTATCAAAAGCTTTAATTAAATTATTTAATTCTAATAGCAAAATAAAGGTTATTGGCACTAGGCATGGTGAAAAAAAACATGAATGTCTAGTTACTCGAGAAGAGATGTTAAGGGTAGAGGAACTGGGTGGATTTTATAGAATAATTTCTGACTCTCGCGATTTAAACTATCATAAGTTCTTTGATGTAGGAGATGAAATAATATCTGAAACCAATGATTATACCTCAGAAAATACAAAAAGATTAAATATTGATGAAGTAACAGAAATGCTGCTCAGTCTTAATTATATAAAGAATATTCTCAAATGAAATAATTTTAAATTAGAGGTTTTTGTGAACAAGAGAAAAGTAATGACAATTGTTGGAACTCGGCCTGAAATTATAAAATTGAGTAGAGTGTTTTCTGAACTTGATAAATATACAAATCATGTGCTAGTCCATACAGGACAAAATTATGATTATGAATTGAATGAAATATTTTTTACTCAAATGGGTATAAAAAAACCAGATTATTTCCTTAATGCAGTTGAAAAAAGCACAGCCGCTACAATTGGTAAAATTATTTCTGAATCTGACAAAATTATGGACGTAGTAAAACCAGATGCAATATTACTTTATGGAGATACAAATAGTTGTCTGTCAGTAATTTCAGCTAAAAGAAGAAAAATACCTATTTTTCATATGGAAGCAGGTAATAGGTGTTTTGATTTAAGAGTACCAGAAGAGATTAATAGAAAAATAGTAGATCATTTAAGTGATATAAATATGGTGCTTACTGAACATGCCAGAAGATATCTTATTGGAGAAGGTATAAAGCCTGAAACAATTATTAAAACAGGATCTTCCATGATGGAAGTATTACATTATCACAGAAATGATATAAAAAATTCTAATATAGTTGATGAATTGGGACTGAAGAAAAATAATTATTTTATAGTCAGTGCTCACCGTGAAGAAAATATTGATTCAAAGAGAAATTTTAATGATTTCATTGAAACTTTAAAAGCTGTAAGAGATAAATATAAAATACCTGTTATTGTTTCTACACATCCAAGAACCAGAAAGAAAATGAACTCGTTGAATATTAATTTTCTAGAAGGCATTGATTTTATGAAACCTCTTGGTTTTTTTGATTTTATTCATTTACAAAAAAATGCTTATTGTGTTATTTCTGACAGTGGAACCATAACAGAAGAATCTTCAATTCTTGGGTTTCCTGCCATTACTATCCGCCAGGCACATGAGAGACCTGAAGGGATGGACGAAGGCACCTTAATCATGTCTGGCTTAAAAAAGGAGGATGTAATTAATTCTATAGATGTTGTTACTTCGCAATTTTTTGATCCTTCGAATAAATTTCGTTTAATTGGAGATTATGATGTTGATAACGTATCAAAAAAGGTAACGAGGATTATACTTAGTTACATTGATTATATTAATCGTACTGTTTGGAGAGAATATTAATGAAGAGAATATTAGTTTTGGGCGCAAATGGGATGCTTGGACATGTAGTATATTTTTACTTTAAAAAACTAGGAACTTACCTTATAAAAGGTGTTGATAAATCTGCTTTAAATAAAGAAATTGATATTTTAGATGTGTCTGATTTTTTATTATTGGAAGAATATATTAAAAGTTTTAAACCTAATATTATTATTAACTGTATTGGTATTTTAGTTAAAGAATCAAATTTCCAGATTGATGTTGCTATATTGCTTAATAGTTACTTACCTAATTTACTTTCTAAGTTAGGACGCAAACTTAATTATAAATTGATTCATGTAAGCACTGACTGTGTGTTTTCAGGCCAAAAAGGAAATTATAAAGATAATGACTTTCGTGACGGTGATACGATGTATGCACGAACTAAAGCACTTGGTGAAGTTGTTAATGATATTGATTTGACTGTTCGAACATCTATAATTGGCCCTGAGCTAACTAAAAATGGAACAGGGTTGCTAGATTGGGCTTTCAAACAAAAAAGAATAGTAAATGGATATTCAAATGTTTATTGGTCTGGTGTTACAACATTAGAATTATCTAAAATATTTCACAAATGTATTGAACAAAATATAACAGGACTTTATCAAGTTTGTTCTTCACAAAAAGGTAGTAAGTATGATTTATTACTGTTAATCAAGGAAATATGGTCTCTAGATCAAATTCAAATAAAATCTTATGATTCTTATGCTAGTGATAAAAGTTTAGTATCAATCCGTACTGATTTTAATTATACTTTGTTGACATATTATGAAATGCTTAAAGAAATGAAAACGTGGATTAAAGAAAATAGTGAAATCTACTCTCACTACAATCTTAATTTATAATATTTATGAAAATTTTAATAATCACTCAGTATTTTTGGCCCGAAAACTTTAAAATAAATGATTTTGCACTTAGAATGAAAGATCGTGGCCATGAAATAGTGGTATTAACTGGACTGCCTAATTACCCAGGTGGTAAAATTTTTGAGGGTTACGGTTACTGGAAAAAGAGGAAGGATGATTATAATGGAATTAAAGTGATTCGTTCTCTTTTAGTTCCACGAGGTAAAAGTGGAGGCTTTAGATTGGTCATCAACTATTTTTCATTTGCTTTTTTTGCTTCATTAACCGGTATCTTTAAAATTAAAGGTAAATTTGATATCATTTTTGTTTATGAGCCATCTCCAATTACTATTGGTATTCCCTCGGCAATTATGAGATTCATTAAAAAAGCTCCAGTTTGTTTTTGGGTACAGGATCTTTGGCCTGAATCTGTTGGTATTGGAAAGATTTCTTCTCCATTGATCTATAAATTTTTAAGAGTGTTAGTCAAATTTGTATATGATCATTCTGATATTTTATTAATATCTTCATCTGGTTTTGCAGAATCCATTAAATCATTTGGTATTGATGATTCAAAAATTTCATTTTTGCCTAATTGGGCTGAAGATTACTTTAAACCACTCAATAAGAATATATTTTTCGAACATGATTATATTTTTTCTTCTGGATTTAATTTGCTATTTGCTGGGAACATTGGAGAAGCACAGGATTTTAAAAGTATTATTTCAGCTGCTGAAAAATTAAGAACATTTAAGGATATCAAGTTTATAATAGTTGGAGATGGTAGAAGATTTGAATGGTTAAAAGAAGAAATTAAAAAACGAAGGTTGTATGAAAATTTTACCTTAGCCGGCAGATTTCCAGCAAAACAAATGCCTTATTTCTTTAGTCGCGCTGATGCTTTACTTGTTTCACTAAAGAAAAATTATATTTTTAGCTTAACGATACCTTCAAAACTACAAACATATATGGCTTGTGCTAAACCTATTCTAGCAATGCTAGATGGCGAAGGTGCAAAAATAGTTCAAGAGTCTGGGGCTGGATTAACTTGTACTTCCGGTGATTATGAAAAACTTGCAGAAAATATACTTAAAATTTATAACATGTCAGAATCCGAACGTAATATTATGTCTAATAAAGCTTTAGATTATTACATAAAGAATTTTGACGTGGATATCCTTATGGATAAAATTGAAAATCTTTTTCATACCCTTTCAAATACATCAAAAAAATAAACCATGAAAAAAGTATTAATAACAGGAGTACATGGTTTTGTGGGGAGCAACCTAGTACATGCTCTTAAAGAATCTTATAATATTTACGGATTAGATATTGTTTCACCGCAAAATGATGGAGTTTCAAACACATTTGGATGGAAGGAATTAGAAAAAATTCCATCTGTGGATGTGATTATTCATTTGGCTGGGAAAGCACACGATACTAATAATACTGTTAGAGAACAGGATTATTTTGATATTAATTTAGGTTTAACTAAAAAAATATTTGATTATTACTTGAATTCTAACGCAACCAAATTCATTTTTTTTAGCTCTGTAAAAGCTGTTGCTGATAGTGTTAAGGGAGATTGTCTTTCGGAAGAAGTTGAACCTAATCCCTCTACAGCATATGGTAAATCAAAGCAAGAAGCAGAAAAGTATATTTTAGGTCAAACTTTACCTAAGGATAAACAAGTTTATATTCTTCGCCCATGTATGATACATGGGCCAGGAAACAAAGGTAATTTAAATCTACTTTATAAATTTATAAAAAATGGAATCCCCTATCCATTAGGTTGCTTTCACAATAAACGCTCCATGTTAAGTGTTGAAAATTTATGTTTTATAATTGGAGAGCTCCTTAATAGGGATATTGTCCCAGGTGCCTATAATGTTGCAGATGATGAACCCCTTTCTACAGAAGAAATAATCAGAATCATTGGAACTGGGATAGGAAAAAAAAATAAAATTTGGAGAATTCCTAAGAAATTAATTCAATGTATTGCTTTTGTTGGTGATATCTTACACTTGCCTTTAAATTCAGAAAGACTAAAAAAACTTACTGAAAACTATGTTGTATCGAATAAAAAACTTATAAAAGCATTAAAGAGAAAATTACCTGTATCTGCAAAAGATGGTTTATTGGTAACCATACAAAGCTTTGAACACATAAACCACTAATTCATACAATTAAACACAAATACTTTTTTATGTTGTGTTGTATAATATAATTTTATTAACGGAAAGAGACATGAAAAAAATTCTATTTATTTTTGGGACACGACCAGAAGCTATAAAAATGGCTCCATTGGTTAAAGAACTCAAAAAATGTTCAACTTATTTTGATGTTAAAGTTTGTGTAACTGCTCAACATAGAGAAATGCTTGATCAAGTACTTGATCTTTTTGATATAAGACCTGATTTTGATTTGAATATAATGAAAGCCAATCAGGATTTATATGATGTTACATCAAATATTTTACTTAATATTCGTGAAGTATTGAAAGATTATAAGCCTGATTTAATTCTAGTACATGGTGATACATCAACTACATTTACTGCTGCTCTTGCAGCTTTTTATCAAAAAATACCTGTAGGACATGTTGAAGCTGGTTTGAGGACAGGGAATATATATTCTCCCTGGCCGGAAGAGGCAAATAGAAGTTTAACTTCTCGAATTACTAAATTCCATTTTGCACCTACAGAACTTAGCAGAAAGAATTTATTGAAAGAAAATATTGATGATAACAATATCTGTGTTACCGGTAATACGGTTATTGATGCTTTGTTATTGATTGTGGATAAAATTAATAAATCACAGAAATTACAAGATGCGTTAAATCAACAACTATCATTTATCCGCCATATTTTTAGCGAAGGAGGAACCAGTCTTCGTTCTAATCAAACTACGCCCCGGCAAGCTATCAATAAAATTTTGACGAAAAAACGGAAATTGGTTTTAATAACCGGACATAGAAGAGAAAATTTTGGCGAAGGTTTTTTAAATATTTGTAATGCTATATGTCAATTAGCTATAAATAATCCTGAAGTTGACTTTGTTTATCCTGTACACCTGAATCCAAATGTTAGAAAACCTGTAAGTGAAATTTTAGAGAAGGTTGCTAATGTACATCTAATAGAACCATTAGGGTATAAACTATTCATTTATTTAATGATGAATAGTTATATTATTCTTACAGATAGCGGTGGTATTCAGGAAGAAGCTCCAAGTTTAGGTAAGCCTGTTTTAGTAATGCGTGATACAACTGAACGTCCAGAAGCATTGGAAGCTGGTACTGTAAAGTTAGTTGGAACAGATAAGGAAAAGATTATTAAAGAAGTGACACTGCTTTTAAATGATGAAAAAGAATATGTAAAAATGTCAAAAGCTCATAATCCATACGGAGATGGTAAAGCCTGTGAAAAAATAATCAGTTTCCTAAATAAAAAACTCTAAAAAAGAGGTATCACGCAAAGTCGCTGAGAGCGCAAAAATTTCTCTTATTATTTTTTCCCTCTGTGAGCTCTACGCCTCTGTGTGAGATACCTTATCATGAAAAAAGATTTAAATACAATTAGTTATGATATAATCAAATCAGCTATAGAAGTACATAAAGAACTTGGCCCCGGGTTACTTGAATCAGTATATCATAAATGTTTTGTCATAGAATTAATAAAAATGGGATATTCTGTTAATTCAGAGGTACCAATTACGATTAAATATAAAGAAGAACATATTCAGGAAGATGGATTTCATATTGATATTTTAGTGGAAGATTCTATTATAATTGAGTTAAAATCTGTTGAAAATATGAAACCAGTATACAAAAAACAGCTACTAACGTATTTGAAATTAACTGATAAGACCTTAGGGCTATTGATTAATTTTAATGTTTCATTATTAAAGAATGGAATTGAAAGAATTGTAAATAATTTTTAACAGCTTTTGATGAGAATTAATAGATAGAAAATAACTTTGCGTTCTCTGCGCCTTTGCGTGAGATATTTTAAGGAGTGATATGAAGAAGAAGTTTGAAAAGGTCTGCGTTATCGGCCTGGGATATATTGGCTTACCTACAGCCGCTTTGCTAGCAAATAGCGGCTACCAGGTTCATGGTGTTGATATTGATCAACATGCTGTTGATACAATAAATTCAGGTAAAATACATATTATTGAGGTTGGTTTGGATGCATTTGTTCACTCTGCTGTTCTTTCCGGTAATCTAAAAGCAGATACAAAACCTATAGAAGCAGATGTATTTATCATTGCAGTGCCAACTCCTTTTTATGAAAATGGTTCTGATACCCCCACACCAAATATAGATTATGTGATTTCTGCGATTGAATCAATTGCTCCCCATTTGAAGGAAGGCAATTTAGTTATTTTGGAATCAACTTCTCCTGTAGGAACTACAAATAAAATGGCTGAAGTACTGGCTGAATTAAGATCAGATTTATTTGAGTTATCATTAGAGTCTTCTAAATTACAAATTCTAAATTCTGAATTATTCATTTCCCACTGCCCTGAACGTGTTTTGCCTGGACGTATTATGGTTGAACTTGTAGAAAATGACCGGATAGTAGGTGGAATAAACGTTGAGTCTACAGACGTTACAGTTGAGTTTTATAAAACATTTGTTGAAGGTGAAATTCTTAAAACAGATGCTAAAACTGCTGAAATGGCAAAACTTACAGAAAATTCATTCAGAGATGTGAATATAGCCTTTGCTAATGAATTGTCTATGATATGCGATAAGGCCGGTATAAATGTAAGAGAGTTGATTAAATTGGCAAATCATCATCCTCGTGTAAATGTTTTGCAGCCTGGTGCAGGAGTAGGCGGACACTGTATTGCTGTAGATCCATGGTTTATTGTTTCTCTATTCCCTTCTGAATCCAAGATAATTAAAACAGCTCGAGAGGTTAATGACTACAAGTCTGAGTGGGTAATAGAAAAAATTAAAAATGCGGCATTAGAATGGAGTCTCTTACCTATCAACCATCAACAACTGTCAACCAGCAACGAAAAACCTGTTGTCGCTCTCATGGGTTTGGCATTTAAACCTGATATTGATGATCTTAGAGAATCTCCAGCCGTTAAAATAGCAAGAAAATTACTAACTGAAGAAAATATAAATATCCTGTGTGTTGAACCTAATTTGGAGAGTTCCAAAGAATTTAAATTGACTATACTTGAAGAAGCTGTCGCAAAAGCCGATATTATTGTTTATTTAGTCGCTCACAAGGAATTTAAACAGTTGAAACTCAGCAATAAGAAGATATTTGATTTTTGTGGGGTTACAGAACTTTAAAGGTAAAAAATTGCGCTTTTCTATATGGGGCAAGCAAGTATAAATTAATGAGTTTATTAAATAAAAAATTGCCTGTATCTTCCGAAGACGGTTTGTTGAAGACAATTAAAAGCTTTCAAAAAAAGGTTCACCACCAGTCTTCGTTGAGAGCTACGCTTGGGCAGGCTAATAGACACAAATAAATCTAATGTTATTTTACCACAGAGAGGAAAGATTTTTTTTCTGTAGTTTCTATGATTTTTAATGAATGTTTATTCCTAGTATTATAAAAAGTTCTAATACTGTACTTGCTAATTTATTGAAATATAATATTTTAATAAATGAAAAATAAATCTAAATGAGGGTATTTTGGATGCTATTGAATTTGTAACTGATACAAAAAATGGAATTATCAGGATCCCTCGTAAATATAACACATTTAATTCAAAACATGTTAGGGTGATTCCTTTAACAGAAGAGAAAGTAAATCGAAAAGAATCAATAGTGATGAAAAATAAGAAATTCAACCCACAAGATTTCTTTGGTATTGTAAATTACTCAAACTCAGAAATGGATGATTTCAAGAATCTTAATTTAAGTCTATTAAAATTACGAACTAGCTGAATGACCCAATTAATACTACCTTTCATATTGTTTATAATAGTCCTATTTCTTTCTCCTTTGACTATTTCTTATGCTAGTAGGCTCTCTATGATGGATGAATCTAACCATAGAAGCTCGCATGAAGGTGTAACTCCAAGGGGAGGAGGGATTGTATTT
>CAZGAI010000036.1:0-14188 GCA_964523175.1 uncultured Victivallales bacterium
TTTCAGTCTTTTTTTCATATCCTAAAGTTGCTTTTTTAAGTATTTCAGGTTCTAGAGTAAATAATACAAAATCCTCAGTATCTTTTCCCTGAATAACCAACTTTCCGCTTTCGTAGGCTACTATATTTGTTTTGTTTTGTTTTGTTTTCCAGTGTGCATGAGGGAGTTTGCTCATCTCCCAGCAGCGTTCTTTTAACAGGAGTGTTAGTTGATCCAGTTGTTCTTTATTAAGTGTAGTAACGTAATTTTTAATTTTCTGTTCTGTCATAATTTATCTTGAAACCGGTCCTTAGTTAAAAAAATAATAAAACAAGTTTAACATGTTCGGTTTTATTATTGTAAATTTCTTTATTAAAAACTATAATTATGATAAAGCTTTCAATATAATATTAAGGTTAAGGAAATAATACCGCTTATGAAAAAAAAACGTATTTTTATTAATTTAATCCTATCTCTTTGCTTTGTAGCAATAACAGCGAATGATCTTAGTGCAGCTCAGGCCAAAAGTAATATTTTAGGTAATAGAAAACCGACGACGGATTCGGATATTGCTATATTAGAGATAGAAAAAATAGTCATTTCCGTGTCCGGATTCAAGGCAACAGAAAAAGCAGACAAAGGTGCAAATAAAGATGCCGATATTTTTAACTCTAAAATACAGAATGAAATTATACAGCAGGTTGAAGCCAGATTTCCTTTGAATACGAATTCCAAACTGGAAAAGTTCAACCTTGCTGAAATTGAAAAAAAAACGGATTTAGAGGGCAACAAAAAATATCCACTAACTCGAGAAAATCTGCAAAAAAAATATGCAGCACAAGCTGATGAAAAATTTAAAGCTGCACAAATACACTCTAAAGTAACTGTAGAATATCAACAAGGTCCATATGTTCATAAGGTTACGGGTACATACTATGGATATACTAATGGGTATGACGGCATACGTGTAGGAAGAACTGTTATTCCACTTATTGACTTGCTACCCAATGAAAAAACACGTTTTGATAATAAATTTAGGAAGCTGAAAAAAGAGAGTTTCATTAATAAAAATATTGCTGAATATCTTTCCACTAAAAGAACATTTGCTGTAAAAAAAATTAAAGCTTCAGTTAAAGCTACAGAGGAAAATAATGAAGAGGCCGGTTATATTTATGCATGGCAAAAATGGAGAACTCCCAAAGAAGTAACAGAAATAATAATAAAGCATTATCGCAATAAATAGCGTACTAAAGTGTTCAGCTGCTTAGATTTGTCTGAAGTAACCTTCTCTGTCTATTCTCTATTCCCAAAAATAGGTTGATTTGACTATATGTCGTTTTTTATGCCCTGAGGGTATTTACTTTGGGGTGGTCCTCTATCTATTATTACTTCGATACTCCTTTTCCAGATAGGTTTTGATGTATTTTTTGGAGATAGTAGTGAAACTTTCCATTCAAAGTGCAGTGGTTGATTGTTTTCTTCTTCAAGAATATCATTATAAATTCTTGAAAATGTTGAGGCAAGAAGGAAATCGCACTGGTCATTAGCTAAAGAATGTGGGAATTTAGTAATATTCATTTCAAAAATATTTCTATATAGATGTGTTGTCAGATAATTCAACTGATCCTCGTATTTTTTCTGAGAGTCAGTAATTTTTGTTGGGTATAAATTTATTATTGGAATATTTTTATTTGCATATAGTTGAGGGCAGATCGCTATTGCTGTTGTCATATTGTTTATTGCATCTTTAGGAGATAGAGGGTGATTACTTGTTGCATTAATTGAAACAATAGGTCCTTCTGGAGGAGTACCAGGCGGAATAGATTCACAACCTGTTAAAAAAAAGACCGAGACAGTCGTGAACAGAAATAAACAGGCATATTCTTTATTAAACTGTGGTCTACAAAAAAATATTTTTTTTAGAATTAGCATTTATTTTGGTTCTTTCATTCTTTATATTCACAAGCCGTTTGATATGAAGTTTCTAAGGTTTGTACTAATGTAGACGAGATATTTATTTCTTACAAACGGGAGGAGATCTCTTTTTTATATTTTTCTAAAACCCACAACAAAAGGGGTGGGTTTCGAGCATCCAGTTTCATGAGAGCGCCGATCTTCTATTTATCGAAGTTTTATCATAAATGAAACTAAAAAACGACAATGATCCGGATTATGATCACGATGATGCAAAATAAATCGCAAAATCAACAGATCACTAAATTTTTAGTTTCAGGAGAGGATGTATTTAAAAAGATATTATTTTACAAAATTAATACGGACTATTTCAGGCTTACATAAAAACCTGTATTTGGGTCCTGAGTATCCAATACCATTAGATATAATCATGTTTGATTGAGTATTTTTGTTTTGATAGTGTCCATATTCAAGTAGTTTCCAATAATTGTTGGAAGTTTTAAGTGCACCTAAATAAGGAAGCCTGATCTGGCCTCCATGTGTGTGGCCGCATAAAATAAGATCTATTTTCTTGAAGTCTTCTGCATTAAAAATATCAATGACTGTATCGGGATAATGCGATATTAAGCAAGAATAGTATCCTGACGGAACAGGCGGTAAAATGGCGATTTCAGTGAAAGGGTTAATTCCGATAAAGTGTAATGGCGAAGAGTTGTAAATAGAATCTGCAAGAAGCCTAAAACCGGATTTTTTGAAGAATGTATCCCAGAATTCATGAGTAGCCCATTTTATTCTCCGCATCTCCCAATTACCCAATACTGCAAGTTTTGCCTTTTTGGCTTTAAGTTGAGATAAAAATTCAATAGCAGAGGTGCAGTAAGACATATCATTTATGAGATCTCCACCAAATACTATCCAGTCGGTTTTAAGTGCATTTATGTATTCAGTCAGTTCTGCATATGGGAATTGTGATTTTCTGAAATGCGTGTCCGAAAAAAATACTATCGATTTATTTTTAAGTTTATTAGGAGCATTGACCTCATATTCGGTCATAACAAACTTTTTAGCATTATATGTAATATTTCTATTTCTGAAACCGGATATATGTTTCCAGTTAAATAGCATTTTTTTAAATGATTGCATTGCTATAGCCTAAAGTCATTCAAATCAGAGCTTTACGTATTTCTTCCGGTAACGGAAATATTTTTTCAATAGTACATGTTACATTGCCTGGAAGGATAACAGAAACTCCTGCCTTTTTGCCTATCAGTATTTTTCCTAACTCAGTTTCATAAGATATATATTTTTTTTCAGGGACGCTATCCCACGCACCAAGGATATGATAAATATCTATCTTGCTATCATCATATTTTAAATGGACAGTGCTGCCGACTATTACCTTATCTGATACTGTGATATCAGAGAAATCGGTCGGCCTCGTTACTGCCATCCGTATTTCCAGCATGGCGCGATGTTCGTTAAGGTATTTCTGTCTTTCTTTGGCTGCTGCATACTCGGCATTTTCGCGGAGATCGCCATGTGCGCGAGCTACTGCGATTGCCTGAGTATTTTCAGGTACCAGTACATTAATAATATTATTAAGTTCTTTCATCTTTTCATTAAATGATTTAATAGAAGTAATGTAAATTTCGTCCGTTGTCCGGTTTTCTTCATCTTTTGATGGGGAAGGTGTTATTTTCTTTATCTTGCCTGATTCAAAAATTTGTTTCAAAATTGGATGTTTTCTGGAAAGCTTTACGATTATACTTTGTTTTTCAATTGTTGAAAAGCTGTCAGTACTATTAAGTTTTTCTAAAAACACAATAAAGTTTTGCTCATTGCCTTTTTTAAGGATATGATTTTGAAATTCATTGTTTTCCTGTATCAGTGTCTTAAGTTCTTTTTCTGCTGCAAGCCAGATTGCGCCCTCAAAGCCTCTTGAAATTGCGGAAAAGTAATTAATTTGGTTAAGTCTTTTTAGCAATGTATCAGATATTTTGTTTCTATTCTTCCATATCCAAAGCAGCGCTTCAGGATTTGAGAGTCGGGTGGTCATTGTAAAAGTTTTTTCTAAATCTTTTATGCTTAACTGGGAGGTTATAGATTTCCAGTCTCGCCATGGGAGGTATAGGCAAAGGGATGTCAAATAATCAGTACCTTTAATTATCTCAGTAATGTTGGCCCATGCAGGAAGCATGCCCGCTTTAAGTTGGCACCATATTTCCATTCCAATTGAGTGATCCAGTTCAGAATAGGCAGGCCATATTATTTTTCTGACAACATCATTCTGCGGTACAACTAATTGTATCTCATCTGAAGTTAGTCTTTTGGATGTAAGGCAAATCGTTTCTGCCCATAAAATGTAGTCTTTTATTGGGTTTATCGGCTTGATGTTGTTAAATATTACTGCAATTTTAGAAATACTTTCCTTTGCTACAGTAAATGAAACATGCTGTTTTATTAATATATTCAACTCACTTACACTGCGGGCATTTTCCGGTGATGGTACCTGTTTTGAAGAATCATTATTGTTTTTGGTAGTCGAAGTATTCAACCATTTATTAAAAGTTGCTGGATTCATTTTTTCTGGTACGAACAGGTAAAAAAGTGACTTTTTAATAATATCTTTGTTTATTGAAGTATATGTGTTAGCAGTCAGGGTGTCAATTAGTTTATTTGAAGAAGGCAGTTTAGATGCCTTTAACAATTCACTAACATTAACTTTAGAATCAAAAATATAGATTTGATCGAGGATTAAAGAGATGTCAACTTCCTGGAGTGCTGTTCCGTTAAGTTTTAGCAGACTTACAGTACCGGTAATCCAGTCCAGCTTGCCGATTATACCCCAAGTTGTAGAATTGGCATTGTAAAAAAATCTGTTAGTCTTTAGTTCAAGAAGGTTCAGATAACGGAAATAGAAGTTTGAAAGAGTTGTGTTTTCATCCCTGATTCTCAGAATTTTGATTGCTGTTGTTTTGTTGATACCGGTTGGGAGTACCTTCTTCACTGCAGCAGGAAGTACCGAACGAAGTTCTGGAAAACTTTTTTTAAAAAAACGGGAAATATCAATAAGAAAACGGGTTTTATTTGGTGAGTTGAAGGGATTCATTTGCCAGGATTCGATTATCATTGACAGACCGTCTTCTATGTCTTGTGTTATTGATTCCTCTTGTGATGAGAGTATTGAAATAATTTCAGCCAATATTTTCGAGTCGTCTGACTCTGTAGCGGAAATTAATAACTGGTCAAGTTGCTTATTTTCTGTCATTTTGTCCTCAAATTAAAATTAGTCTAGTAAGCTTGTTTAATTTTTCCTCATAAATACATCAATATTATCAAAGTATAGAATTTTTCATTCTAATCTTAAGTGGTTGGATGGAAATGTTCATAATTGGCCTTAGAATACTTTTGTAAAAATGAAGCAAGTGGTTTGTCAAATGGCCCTTTAATTATAATTTCCGAGTAGTCTTCAATTAATGGAGGTTCATTAAACTCAACTGATCTGTAATATACTCCATCTACTAAAAACGCCCAGGGTGCATGAGTGGCATCATTGCTTAGTCTCATTGCCACGAGAGAACCATGTCTGTCCAGTTTTACTTTAAGGTTAAAGTAGTTTTGTCTTTCTTTATCTGGTACTAAGGTTATAGATGTAATCGATTTTGAATTAAGCTCATAGTGTTTTCTTATCCATATTGTTCTTCCGCTGAAGGTGGAAATTTCTTTCTCTCCGCGCGTAGCTCGTGGATATTTTACAATCTCATTTATCGAAATAGTCCACTTAGGTAAAGTGCTCTTATCTATTCCTTCCGGAGTCTTAGTTAAATTCAGATCAAGAGTTTCACATGAAGACAGAAGTAATACAAATATCAGAACCGGAATAAAAAAGAAGATACAAAATTTAAGTTTATTGTGGTACATAATAAAAACCTTTTTTAATAGTTAAAAGCATAATCAGATGCAGTATATAACAAGTGTAATTTTTTAGGACTGCTTGTCCCACATTTGCTTATAAACACCTTTTTGTTTTAATAGTTCATCATGGTTTCCTTCTTCGATGACTTTTCCGCTATCCATCACAAATATTTTATCCATATCAACTGCAGCTGCAAGACGATGTGTAACAGAAAGAACAGTAATTCCGCTTTTTCCAATTTTTGTGATAGTTTGGTTGACTGATGCCTGTGTCATTGGGTCAAGAGCGGAAGTTGCTTCATCTAGAATGAGAATACTCCCGCCATGAAGCAGTGCTCTGGCAATTGCAATACGCTGTCTTTGGCCACCTGATAACTGACCGCCACGCTCACCTGTCAGGGTTCTGTAACCGTCAGGCAATGACATAATAAAGTCGTGGATCTCTGCTTTTTTTGCGACTTCATATATTTCTTCCTTTGTAGCATCCAGTTTTGCAACCTTAAGGTTGTCCATAATGGATACATTAAAAAGAATATTATCCTGTAATACAATTCCAAGCTGTTTTCGAAGTGAGTTCTGTGAAACCTGTTTTATATCACATTGATCAATAGTTACTGTACCTTTATCTGCATCGTAAAAACGCATTATCAAGTTAAGGATTGTGCTTTTTCCACATCCGCTTGGACCTACAAAGGCTATAGATGAACCTTTTGGTATGGTAAGATTTAAATTATCAAGATTTGTTTTTTCCGGAGTGTATCCAAAAGTGACATTTTTAAATTTGATCTCACTGCTGAAGGGAGAGAGATCTTTAGCATTAGGTATGTCTTCAACACCCGGTACTTCATCCATCAGTGCATTTACCCGTCCAAGTCCTACTTTTCCCTGTATTATCATCG
This sequence comes from uncultured Victivallales bacterium, assembly GCA_964523175.1. Classification (GTDB taxonomy): domain Bacteria; phylum Verrucomicrobiota; class Lentisphaeria; order Victivallales; family GWF2-38-69. The sequence goes on from CAZGAI010000036.1 coordinate 6,708, forward strand.
GGATAAAAGAGCTGCCCGTTATAACTGAATAAGTTAACCCAATAAAAAGTCCCTGGAATGCCACAAGTGCCCCAATTTCCAGGTGTCCATAGAAAGTCATGTATGTCCCAATGCCAAGAACTATTACCTGAAGCACCATTGCCGCAATGATGCCGGCACGCTCAATTAGGGAACTGTAAAAAAGAGCCTTTAACATATTACGGTATAAACGGATATTGTTTTTTTCAAAGAAATTAATTGAAAGCCCCTGAAGGTTAAGTGCCTTGACTACAGATTGTGAGGATATATTTGTCTGTACGTCTGATAGGGTAACAGCTTCTGATTTTTTTCTTACATAGCCTGCTTTAGAAGCGTGGTTGGTAAGAAATAAAGGTCCAATTAAGCCGGCTGGATAAACAAGCAGAGATATCAATGCTAGACGGACATCAAGCGCAAAAAGCAGTATAGTTGTGATTATTGCATTAAACACGGGAACGATTACATATGTTGGTGCATAAATCAAAGCCTGTTCAACAACAGCCAGATCGCTTGAAAACCGGGATATAACATCTCCGGGAGCTGTTTTTGAATAGAAACACATTGATAGGCCCTGTAGGTATGAGAAAGTCTTTTCCCTGATGCTTTTAAGTAGCCGGGAACAAAAGTCGAGATAGAGATAATCACGTAGAACCTGAGAACAAGCAACAATTATTGTAAAGAGTGCCAATATAATAAAAATTACATTTAGTACAGTTATATTTTTAGCTCGGAGGCCATTGTCAATTATAAACGTCATACTGTAAGGAATTGCAGCCAGTAATGCGGCGTAGAGGATAATTAAAACTGTTACGATTGTCAGTACCCAAATGTTTGGCCAAATAAAACTAATAAATTTAATATGCTTCTTTTTTCTGTTCATTTTAAAATTTTTCCTTATTCGTAAGTGATTAATAAGAGTTTAACATAAAACTATTGATTTCATTTCTCTAAAATGGATGGATATAGTCAAATGATTCACCCTTTTAAGTTAAAGAATCAAACACTTTTTGCAGGTCATAATATAATCCAATTTAAAACAATACATCATTTATTAAATTTTTGTATACAGCTTTAATATTTATTATATACAATTTACTTCGTGACTATATGAAATGTGCCCGGAAAAGCTTGTTGAGTTTGACATTCAAAAGCAAATCCTGCATATTGTCAGAGAATTATATTTTTTCATTGAGATGATTAACCGTATATGAGGTTCAAAAATATGAGCAAACAGAATAATAACGCGTTATTTCTTGGACCTAAATCTGAAAACCACAAGTTTTTTAAAGAAATGTTGAATTCACTTATGGATGAACATATTTTCTGGCGAAGAGATTTTCATCCTGATGACAAATCATCTATTTCCCACAATGAACAGCGTTCTGAAGATTTTTGTGCAACTGAGGATAATATCCAGGAAGCTCTTTATGATCTTTCAAACAAGCTAAAGACGAGTTCAATGCCGTGGTTTTCAACACGCTATTTAGGGCATATGAATAGTGATATACTTCTACCTGCAGTGCTTGGATACATGGCCGGCATTCTGTATAATCCAAATAACTGCGCATACGAAGGGGCGCCAGCTACAACAGGTATGGAGTTAGAGGTTGGGATACAGCTTGGTATAATGCTGGGATATGAACCAGATAAAACATGGGGACATATTGCTTCCGGTGGAACCGTGGCCAACTATGAAGGTCTATGGTATGCGAGGAATCTTAAGTCTATACCGCTTGCCATAAAAGATGTAGCTCCTGATATGCTGGATGGACTCGATGAATGGCTGCTTCTTAATTTATCTGTTGAAAGGGTGCTTGAACTTGTAGAACAGGTAAAAACGGATGGTTTATTGGATAGTGTTCTTAAAAGATCAGTCCGTAGTATTGGTGTTAATACAGAGAAAATAGGCAAACTTCTTGTGCCTCAATCCAGGCATTATTCCTGGGATAAGTCTGTTGATATTTTCGGGCTCGGCTGCGATAATCTGGTTCCTATTCAGGTAAAAGATGACTATAGAATGGATATCTCCTGTTTAAAATCGGCTATTGATGATCTTGTTGATAAAAAGATCCCGATTTTAGGGGTGGTTTCTGTTGTTGGAACTACCGAGGAGGGGGCCGTTGATGAAGTACATAAAATAGTTGAGCTTCGAAAAGAGTATGAGAAGAAGGGGATAAATTTTTATTATCATATTGATGCTGCCTATGGCGGTTATGCTAGAACTGTTTTTCTTGATGAAAATAGTACTTTTATTGATTATGATAAGCTGATTGAAAGGCTAAATAAAGATAACTTTATTGATGGTAAAGTTAAATGGCCGAGCAGAAATGTGTATGAAGCTTTCAAAGCTATGCCCGATGCTGACTCAATAACTATAGATTGCCATAAAATGGGCTATATCCCCTATCCGGCAGGTGCACTTGTTGTAAAGGATAAACGAATTCTTGATATATTGACCTATAAAGCAGCCTATGTAGAAGGGGAGAATGACCCTATGCTTTTGGGGCCTTATATCATGGAAGGTTCAAAGGCCGGTGCCGCTGCCGCTTCTGTCTGGGTGACACACCGCACTGTACCTCTTAATATTACCGGATATGGTAAAATTATCGCCTGTAGCATTGAGGCTGCTGATTATTTTTATAAATGTATAAAAGAAATTCAGCCTTTTGAAGCTGCTAATGGTAGAAAATATACTGCAACTGCTCTTACTAGTCCTGATTTTAATGTTGTAGTTTTTGCTTTTAATGAAGTAGGTAATACTGATTTAGAAAAGATGAACGAATTGAATGAAAGAATATACAATCGTTGTTCCTATGTTTCAGGCCCTGTTTACCAAAAGAAATTTATTACTTCAAAAACAATACTGACAGATCATGAGTATGGAGATGTTCCCGGTTCATTTGTCAGCAAATTTGAAATTCCGGAAACAGAGTGGTTCAGAGTGAAAAAAGTTTATGTTCTTCGTGCCTGTATAATGTCACCGTTTCTTGCAAATAATACAACATTTAAAGAGTATTGGAGCAGGTTTATTCAGATCATGAAGGATATTGTAGGAGAGTAATTATAAGCTCTACTAAAATCCTTTTTGTATAGCTTATAATTACATGTAAAATTGGTTCAAAAAATATCTTTTTCGAACCAATTTTAGACCTTTTGATACGGTAGGGGCAATAAGCTAGCATCAAGAATCCAGTATCGAGCATCTAGTTTCAGGAGAGCGACTATCTTTGTGTGCAAAGTTGTATCAGTAAACAACTGGTTGAATATTGAAAACTGTACGGAGACAAACCCACCCCTTAATCCCCTCCTGGGAGGGGAACCAAAGAGGGTGGGTAAACGAGTAACTGGCATCAAACATCGAAAATATCGTTTCATGAGAATATAAATGCCATTTATTGCCATATTGTTAATTATAATTTCGGCATTTGTACATGCCGGTTGGAACCTTGTCTGTAAAAAAGAAAACCCGACAACTTCTTTTATACTGTTGGCGAACATGATAGGGACCATTGTATTACTTCCGATTTTTGTTTTATATAATGAAGTATTGTTCCGTTTTTCGCAAAAGAACACAAAAGGCTTGCATAAGCAGTAAAAAAAAGTAAAAAAATGCGATAATAACAGGAATAGGCATTATGGTAGGATATTCTCTTGTCTTGGTGTCAGTGACATTTGTGAAAAATGTCAGTTATGTTCTGGCATTCCGTCAGCTCAGCATACCAATTGGAGTTATATTGGGGATGGTTTTACTTAAAGAACCGATGTATATTCCCAGGATTGCCGGTACTGCTGTTTTATTTATAGGACTTGTTCTTGTTACGATTGGATGATTATGCTGAAACTTATTGAATACGAAGATGAAATATTTTCAAACTTGGACACCGATGGTTTAAAAATTCAGAATAAAACGTATACAGACTGCAAGTTTGAAAACTGTAAATTTATTGCAACCGACTTTTCATATTCAACTTTTGAAGATTGTCTGTTTGAAAACTGTAACCTGAGTTTGACAATTTTTAATGGTTCTAAACTGAGAAACGCTATATTTGCAAATAGTAAACTTGTCGGAGTGAATTTTAAACAGTGTGACATGTTTATTTTTGAAATCAATTTTAAGAAATGTCTCATACAGAGGTGCAATTTTTCTGAGCTGGAATTAAGGAAATGTTTGTTTAAAGAATCCAGGATTTTTGAGTGTGACTTTATTCGAACTAAATTACTCGGAGCTGATTTTAGAAATACTGATTTAATGGATACAGTTTTTGACGGCTCTAATATGTCTAAAGCTAATTTTGAGGGTGCTGTCAGATATGATATAAACCCAATGAATAATAAAATTGTTGGTGCTAGATTCAGTATGCCTGATGTTGTGTCACTGCTGAGAGCATTTGATATAAAAATAAAACTATAAATTAAGGCTTAAATGAGTATTAACGGAAAGGAAATGAAAAGAGAGTATGAATAAACAACGCATAAATAAACTTTTAATTGTCATTTTTTTTGGGCTGCTTGTCGTAGCTCTTCCTGGATGTTTTTCTACAAAATTTACAGAACCTGTAGTTTCTTTTCAGCAAAGTATTAACAAATCCAGTTTCATTATTATCGATTATTATGAGAAAGCCAATGAATTTGAACGTGAAATTTACCTGAACGAATGTTTATTCAACCCTGAAAAAGAACTATTGATTCAGGACAATGGTAAATCTACACCACTATTACATGCTATATTAAGCCCGGATTCAATAAAAGCCAGAGCTGATGCTTTAGTCTTGTTTGGTATTTATGCCAACAGGCTTGCCGAACTGGCCGGCAATGAAGCACCTGAGGTATTTCGTAAGGGCAGTATAGAATTAGGTGATAACCTGAAGAATTTGGGGAAAACATTTTCTAATCTTTCCAAAGATGACACAGATGCGGTGCTGTATTCCGGACCGGTTTCAAAGATTGTAGGTGTACTTGGTGAGATGTATCTGATAAAATCGAGGAATGGTGCTATTGAAAATGCTGTTAAAATTGGATATCCAGCCGTGAATAAAATACTAAATCAACTACAGAAAGATCTTAATAATATAATAATTCCGCTTCAGAAAATAGGACTGAAACAGAAAATAGCTGAAATGTCGATTTATTATAATGAAAATCGAAAAAAACTTACACTGACAAGAAGAAAAACTGAACTTGCCAGAATCAATAAAGTAATAGTAGAATATAACGAACTGTTAAGTTCTAATCCGGCTAATCTTATTCAGGAAATGAAACAGACAAATAATGCTTTGGGCAAATATGCCGAGACCTCAGGCTCGCCTAAAGATTTTGCTGAGTTTGCTTCTGTTTTAGACAGATTTAATAGAAATTTACAGCTGTTTGCAGAAGGTGTAAAGTAATTATAGCTAATTTTCAACCGCTAAGAACGCAAAGAAATCGCAAAGTCTATTTTTATAACAACGAATTAAAACTAATATAAAATTTCGTTTAATTAGTTGTTAAAATTTTTTGGAGAAGGAGAGAATAATGAAGCTGGATTGCGTAGAACTTACAAAAACTATAATTGAATGTTTTGATAATTCTTTGGATAACCGTTTTTCCTCTGGAGAACGGAAAGAGTTTCTAGTTCAGGGTAAAAAACTTAGGGGTTCATTGGTTAATCTATTAAGTGCAGATTTTAATGAAGGGACTATAGAAGTAGTTGAAGCAAATAAGTCAATTAAAGAGATAAATGAGAAGCTGAAAGAAAAGGATCGGATATTGGACTGTATTGCTGCTATTTTTAGCGAGATTTCTAAACTCGTTTCCATTTTAGATGATACTTTAAAGCTCGCCGCAGGTTATGTATAATATAAATATTAAGTAATAGAATAAAAATAATAAAATTGAAAGAAAGTATTATGACTAAAACAGAAGTGCTACTACCCCAATATCCTAAGAGGTCTTTTTCATTAATTTTTTCAATCGAGCTTTGGGAAAGGTTTGGTTATTATGGATTGCAGGCTTTACTTGTAACTTTCCTGGCTAAACACCTTAAATTTTCAGACACTGAAGCTTATGTTTTATTCGGGGCTTTTTCGACGCTTTCCTATGGTTTGATAAGTATTGGTGGAATAATTGGTGACAAGGTATTAGGAACAAAACGTACTATGTTCCTGGGAGCTATTTTTCTTGCTTTCGGTTATATTTTATTAGGTATTGATCCAGATACTTATTTATATTGGGGACTTGGGGCGGTAATATCCGGGAATATGCTTTTCAAGGCAAATCCATCAAGCCTTGTCTCAAAACTTTATGCACCCGGAGACCATAGAATTGACGGTGTGTTTACTCTTTATTATATGGCTATTAATATTGGTTCCTCTATCTCTATTGTTCTTTGTCCTTTTTTAAGAGATCATTTTGGGTGGAAAGTTGCTTTTATGGTATGTGGCCTTGGGCTTATAGTTGCAATTATCAATTATATAGTATTCCGAAGTTTATTGTCAGATTGTGGTTCTGAACCAGATTTCAAGCCTATGAGGTTTGATTATTTATTTTATACAATTGTCTTGACTATATTTGTCACAGCTTTATCCGCATGGCTTTTAACACACCTAATTGTAACGCAGATAATTATGTACTTGATTGTTGCAATAATTATTGTCATTATGATTAAAATACTTATAACTGCTAAAGATAAACAGGAAAAAAGTAATTTTATTGTGTGTCTGGTTCTTATCGGACAGGCAATGATATTTTTTATCCTTTATCAGCAAATGCCTACATCTCTAAACTTGTTTGCTGTTAGAAATGTTAACCATTACTTATTGGGTATTCCAATATCAGGAGAAACTTTTCAGGCATTAAACCCATTTTGGATCCTTATAGCCAGCCCTGTTTTTGCCTGGTTATATACAAAACTTGGGAAAGAAGGGAAAGATTTTTCAATGCCGACAAAATTTGCTTTTGGAATGTTCCTAAGTTCTTTAGGTTTTCTAATAATTCCGCTGGCAACCAATTTATTTGTTGACAGTAATCATATGATTTCAGGGAATTGGCTGATATTAACCTATGGTTTCCAAAGTATAGGTGAAATACTTATATCAGGATTGGGCCTTGCAATGATTTCAAAATTTGTTCCTGCACGGATAGTAGGATTCATGATGGGTGTCTGGTTTCTTTTATCAGCAGTTGCCAGAGGATTTCTTGGCAGTTTTGTAGCGTCTTTCGCAAGTGTTTCACAAAGCCAGTTAGCACACCCGGCACAATCCCTGGCAATATATAGTAAACTTTTTCTAAATTTAGGTATTGCTGCTTTTATAATTAGTATTATAATGTTTTTATTTGTACCAAAATTAAAAAAATATATTAATTGAGGTAACAATGATTGATAGAGACTTTCTGTGTATCGGTCATAGAGGTGCAATGGGGCATGCCCCTGAAAATACATTGCTGTCTGTGACTAAAGCTCTTGATTTGGGAGTAAAATGGATAGA
>CAZGAI010000037.1:0-14118 GCA_964523175.1 uncultured Victivallales bacterium
ACAATTTTTCTGTTGCTTTTGTAATTAAAATACATTTAAGGTCAGAGTCATATACCCACATAGCATCTTCGGCTTTGTTCATGGCCCGCTCCATTATCTCTCTTTTGAGTTCCTGCTCTTTTCTTTCTGTAATATCATAGAATGCTCCATAGAAGTTATTTTTTTTGCGACATATTTTGGAATGAACCCACTTTATCTTATTATTCGGCAGAGCAACTCTAAATTCTATATTTCTGGGATAATTTTCAGTATTGAACCATTTTTGAACTTTAGCTTTATCCAGTGAGTAAATATTTTTTCCCCAGGAAAGATCATTTTCTTTTAGTTGAGACTTAGTTACACCCAGCAGTCTAAACGGTCTTCCGGTTAAGTAAGTGTAATTAAATTGTTTTTCCTGGTCGTATTTGTAGTTACCTACCCAAACAATATAATTACTTGAGGCTATAGCATCATTTAGAAATTTTAGACTTTCTTCCTGCTTGATTCTTTCTGTTACATCTTTTTCCATAAATAGAATACATTTTCTATTCATAAAAGTAGTATATGTACATGAGGACTCTACCCAGCGGATTTTTCCGTTAGGCTTTAATATTTTAAATGTTCTCTCTTTCGGCCATGAATTTATTTTGATGTATTCTTCTTCTTTTTTTCGACTATCAGGGTGTAGGCAGTTAAGCCAAAAATCCACACTGCTATCATAAAACATATCAATGGAGTATCCATAGAGTTCTTCTCTTGACTTACTTATAAACATATATTTACGATTTTGATTGTCCCATATATTAATAACTTCTTCCATGGAGTTAATACTTAAATCTAGAAGTTCTCTAATCTTACCTGCCTCTTTTTCTTCTGTAATATCTTCAGAAAGACCACAAATTAGCGGTTTGTTATTTGCATCATGTGTTCTGAAAGCTTTGTATTTAACCCATCTAACTGAACCATCCTTATGCAGTATCCTAAATGTGTTCTCTCCCATTGGTAGAAGAAACTTTCCTTGCTCATTTTTGTATTCAGCTATATCTTCAGGATGTACTATTTTGAGCCATATTGAAGGATTATTGATAAAATCATTTTTTAAAATTCCGTATGTTTTTTCAAACTCTTTACCGCCAATAAATTTGTATTGAAGCGGGTTTTCTGTTATTATCCATATATGCTCATCCAGTTTATTACTGACAGATTCTAGAAGTTCAAGTTTTCCAATATTTTCTACAATATCTGTAATGTCTTTTATGCTTACAGCTATTTCTATTACTTTATCCACCTCATCGAAAATAGGTTCAATTGAAATGAGACCATGGCTTTTTCCCACACTTCCTGGAATCATTATTTTCTCATTAATAATTCTTTGACCATTTTTAAAAATTTTGTTTTCTAATGGAATGATTTCCTTAAATTCTATTCTTCCAAAAATATCTATCGATTTAGTTCCGATTACATCTTCTTCAGTATAGCCGGGCTTTAATTGCTCTAAAAATTTATCATTAACCTTTTTAAATATTCCTTTACTATCCTTGATATAAATAATTTCATGTATTGAACTCATTGTTGATATAAGTCTGGTATTGCTTTTTCGCAGCGTACGGTTAACTGATTCCAGTCGATTGTTTTCATGAAGTATTTTCTTTAATGAGTTGATTCCTGTTTCTGGAATTTCTTTGTTTTCATTTACTATTTTATTGAGATTCTGAATGACGCTTCTAGCATCCATTTTGTTTTTTAATGACTTTAGATCTTGATGGATACTTATAGGCAGGTCTTCATAATCCGAGATTTCACTTATTCTGGTTCCCAGTAACTGGGCAATAGCTACTAAATCTGTTTTTGACGGTAAGGTTTTATTATGTTCCCAGCAGGACACAGTACAACGGGCTTTGTTTAAATATTTTGCCATCTGGCTAATAGTCAGTTTATTGGCTTTACGAAGTTTAATTATTTTGTTAATATCCACCTTCATATCGCCCACCTCGGATACCTGCAATTAGTCATTGGCTGTTAGCTGTTTGTACAAATAATAGCCAAAGGCTTTTGGATTGTGTGCAAAGCTAGTTAAAAGTATTCAGCTTGAATCTTAAGTACATTATATTCATAATTATATGGATAAGATTCAATAAAATCAATACTATTCAGTGAATTTTAGAAATATTGAATGTTATATCGGAGATGACACACCTTTTTGATCCTTAAATCCTTCCATTTTGTAAATAAATACAAACTCAACAATATTTCCATTTCTATAAACAGGAGCCTGTAGCAATAATTTATCGTTTTTGAAATATTCTATTATAAAACCTTTCTGAATCTCCGGATTTAAGATGTATTTAGGAGGTAAAAAATAGTGACTTGTCGTAATGTACAGTGCGTTCTGATTTGGCTTTAGGCCTCCGCGTTCCGGTGTAATCCATTTATATTCATGGATATTATCAACAGGACCGTATACGAGAAGTTTTACATTATTTGGGATGGCTACATAGTGATCTATATGTGCTGCTGTAAACCATCGATTGCTTATTAATGGACATTTTTTATATTCAGGATATTTTTTAATGAATTTTTTATAAATATTATCAATTTGGTTCCAGCCGTACATGTCGAGAGTTCCCTCGTTTTTGCCCAGTGTTGTCAGCCATTGCTCAGGAGGGCTTGCGGGGTTATACTTTGTATAGTTAACTCCTTTTTTAGGAGTGTAGCTGCCGGGAATAAACCAGCCGTATTGTACAATGCAAACAGCGAAAAGGCCAAATGCTAAAACTATATAGGTATATATTGCAGGAAATTTAAGAGTTTTAAGTTTTGAATCTAAATATGCACCTGCAAGAATAAAAAGATATATATAGGAAATACCGACCCAGTGGGGCATAGTGCCACTGTATAGGGAGATATACAAAACCGTAATAATTAGTGGGATGCTGCACCAAAATATGAATCTAAAATAATTTTGTTCAATAAATCTGCATTTTTTAAAGGCAAAGAGCGCCATAATAATAATGATGAAATTAATTGGATTGTAATAACCCATTTCTCCACCGAATTCTCTTAAAAAATACAGAGGTTTTAAGTTGAAAGAAAAGAGTGAAACTCTGTCTCCCTGATATGTGTAAGTAATGAAATCATGCTGATAGTTCCAGTAAAATATCAAACCAATAAAAATAATAGGGATTATTGTACCTACATACATGATTATTTTTTTAAACCAAATTCTGTTAAACAGTATAATGTAAATTAATACTCCTAAACCTAGATAAACACTCTGTATTTTAGCGTAAATTGCCAGGCCTAAAAAGAGAAATGCCAGCCAGATATGAAGTTGTCGGGCCTTATCCGGTGAGAATGGTATAAATTTTGAGAAAAAGTAAAAGGATAATAGGGCAAAAAATACCATGGGACTATCGGGTTGTATTAACACACCACAGACAACAGTAACATAAATGCTGGCTGTAGCAAGGTATGCCGAAATTAATCCGGTCCTTTCGTTTCTGAAATCCCTTCCAATAAGGTACACTATATATACAGAGGCTGTTCCCAATATTAAAGGGCCAAGTCTGATAAAAAACTCACTGCTAAATGTGAGGTTTAAGGTAGTAAGCTGTATTAGAAAACCAACAATGGGAGGATGGTCGAAGTGGCTTATAGCGGGGTACAGCGCATATGATATATAGTACACTTCATCATTGCCAAGTTCAAGAGAATAGGCTGCAATAGCTTTAATTATAAAAGCAATAAAAAGGAGCAGTCCGAGCTGGATATGTATGTTGCGTTTTTGTGTATGGTCCATCTATCCTCCAATATTTTTAATTTGAGAAAATGTGCTTTATATTTTCATGTATACAAATACACTTATTGATTTTTGCAAAAAATCAATATGTGATTAGTGTTAATTGGTGAAATTAGTGGACAAAAAAACTTCACTGTTTTTTGTTTTTAAAAAAGTTTATTGTAGCTTCAAGGCCTTTATTGAAATTGCTGTTAAGTTTAAAGTCTGTGCCCATAAGTTTTTCTATAGAAGCAAGTGAATGTTTAACATCTCCGGCTCTTTCAGGTAAATATTCAATTTTTGACGACGAATTAGTGACTTTAATAATTTGTTTTACAATATCGTTAATTGTTGCGCTTTTGCCGTAACCTACATTATAGACTCCGCTCAACTCGCTATGTGCGAGGTGAACGTTTGCTGCAACTACATCTTTTACGAAAACAAAGTCTCTAGTTTGTTCGCCATCGCCATAGATTATTATCGGTTCATTTTTTACGGCTTTTGCTGTAAATATTGGCATTGCAGCTGCGTATGCGCTTCCAGGGTCCTGTCTGGGGCCAAATACATTAAAATAGCGCATACAAGCTGTTTTTAATTTATTTTCCTGTGTAAAAATATTACAGTAATATTCACCGTCAAGTTTACTGACAGCGTATGGACTTTTAGGCTCTGGTATCATTGTTTCAATTTTAGGAAATACAGGGTTATCGCCGTAAATTGCACTTGTACTGCTTAAACAAAGTTTTTTTACACCTGCTTTTGCTGCTTCTTCAAGTACAATCAAAGTTCCTTTGGTGTTAATATCTACGCACTCACATGGATTCTCCATTGATTCAGGCACGCTGACCATCGCTGCCAAATGAAATACATAGTCAACATTCTGCATTGTTTTTCGTACTGTTTCTCTGTCTCTAACATCAGCCTCAATAAAATCTACATCAAAATTTCTGATATTGTCAACATAACCCGTACGTAAGTTATCTAAAACTCTAATATCAGCTTTTTTATTAAAATGTTCAACTATATGACTTCCGATAAAACCTGCACCACCAACTACTAAAATCTTCATTGTTTTATTATCCTAAATTATAAACTGCGTGATAATTGCTATAATCACTTAACACCTATAGCTGTTCAATTATTTTATTCATTTCGTCAAATTGTGTTTCAATTGATTTCACTAGTGCTATTGTGTTCTGCACCTGTCCAAATTGTGTCCTTTTCTATGTGTTTTGTAATAAGTATCCATTTGTAGATGGACTGTTAGAAACCTTACAGCATTTTCAAGTGTTATTATTAAGCCTCCTAAAACAAGGTTTCTCTTTCTGATTTGCTTAGAAAAGTACCTGCCGATGATAAATATCCTTTTGCTAACGCTTTAAAAATGTGCATTTGCATGGAAACTTTTGATACATCTCTTTCATCTTCAGCAGCTGGGCTGGTCGATGTTCTTATCATATCACCAAAATCGAAAGCTACAAATCCGGGCATTACTGTATCCAGGTCGATGACGCAGATTCCTTCACCCGTTTTTGTGTCAATCATTAAATTGTTAAGTTTTGTATAGTAATGACAGATTCGTTCCTGAATTTCCCTTTTTTTGTATAGATCAAATAATTTGCCGGATAAATGTTTTCGTGATTTTATAAAATCTATTTCTTCTTTAACATCTTTCGCACGGTTTACAATATCTACCTCTATAGCCTCTTCCAACGCTGTATATCTCTTAGGTGTATTATGAAAATCAACTATAGTCTCGTTAAGTCGTGCTCCTGGAATATCGACAAGAAGTTTTTGAAATTCTCCAAAAGATTTCGCTACATTATGTGCAGTATTAGTGTCTTTTATAATTTCATATGTAACTGCCCCTTCTTCAAAATAGTACACTCTCCAGTAAGCATTGTCATCATCTTTATAAAGAGAATCTCCATTATTTGCAGGTACTGGCGTGAGAGTCTTTCGTGAGTCTTCTGTGCCATCGGACAATTTACTTTGCAGATGTTGTATTACTCTGCTTATGTTGCTCATAAGAGCATGAGGATCTTTGAATATATTTGTATTTATCTTTTGAAAAATATAAAATACTGATGTTTCAGCCTGATAAACGTTACTTTATAGGTCGAATTTATATGACCGCAACCATATGGTGCCGCTTTTAAAAAATTACCGTATATTCTGAAATTGCCACTAATCTCTCTTAAATTATCTTTCATTTGTTGGTCCGCTATTAAAGCTGAAAAATATTAAATTTATTTCTAAAAGTTTTGGCTAATTGAATGTTTTTAAAATCAGTAAATATTTGATTGATGCAGAGGATACTTACCAGATCTGTGCTCATTTGCGAATTGGACATATTTTATGCAATGGTCAATGTTGTGTTTTATGGTTTCAGGGGAGGTGATTTTTATCTGTTTTGCAGGAATACCGACTACCAGTGCACCCTCTTCAACTATCATGTTTTCCTTTACGACTGCACCGGCACCGACAACGGCACCTTTTTTAATATAAGCTCCGCTCAGGATTATGGCTCCCATTCCGATAAGGCATCCATCTTCTATTGTACAGGCATGAATTATGCAGTTGTGCCCGATAGTTATGTCATTTCCTATAATAGCTGATTTATCCCGGTCTATATGTACAACTGAACCATCCTGGATATTAGTCCGTTCACCTATTTCAACTTTTGACCCTTCATTTTCGCACCTTACTACAGTATTGTACCAAATGGAAGCATCTTTTTTAATTGTCACATTTCCCATTATTTTAACGCCTTCGGCTATAAATGCAGTGTCATGAACTTTGGGAATATTGTTTTTCATATTAACTCTCTCCTGTATCTGATTAATTGTAAATATTTAACAATATAGTAAAACATAAGAGTTTTTACCACGAAGAAAAGAAGAGCACGAAGATTTATTTATCTTCGTATTCGCTCAGGTTGAGACAAACCTTTTTGAAAAAAGGTTATTTCTCTATCTCTTCTGCCGTCGTTAAAACTATGGTGGATTAATTTTTAAAAACTTTTATATTTTTTCCTGATGATATAAAGAGTGACAACCAGTAATGTGAGCGATGCAGGTAACTGATTTGATGCCCCGAAAACCGGCCAGATTTTATTTCCATCACCGCTAAATGCAAGATACCCAGCTCGAATGGAATACCGAGTTTTGTAGTGATTCCGGCCAGTCCCCTGGCAAAAGCCTGTGACAGGGGTTGTGCTTTGTATAAGAGCAGAAAAATCTGGCGGTTTGAGTAGCCTAAATATTGTTCAACTACGTAACCGATTGAACATCGTTCGTTACGTACTGATATAAATAGGGCAGCAAAATCATGCATAGCTCCAATAAAGACACAACCTATCAAAATCCACAATACCGCCGGCCCCCAGTCTAAATATACTGCAAGCACAGGTCCTAATGGGCCAGCACCGGCGATGGATGAAAAATGGTGACCAAATAAGAGTGCTTGTTTTGTTGGAACATAGTCAAGCCCGTCATCAAACTCATAGGCGGGTGTTTTTCTATTGGAGTCAACTCCAAAAATTCTTGTCAAATAGCGACCCGTTTATTGATAATCCTGACTGGGTTAATAAAATTTGGTCATTATCATCTTTAGAGCCATCATCAAAACCATCATACGTATAATTATTTTGACTGAAACTATTCAAACTATTGAATATTAACATCTATTTTTCAGGAATAAATCACAAAACATTTAAAGAATTAAAAACAATATTACCCTGTTGAAATTGTAAGCTAAAAACGTTATAATAAATGTAATTACTTTTGAATTCAAAGGTCAAGGAAGATTTTTTTTAAACTAAAAAAACTTCTTGCTGAGAAAAAATATTTTTATGTGTCTTTCGTTTTAACTTTAACAAATAGTCGGAGGTAATAGTATGGATATTAAGCCTAAAGATTTGGCTAAGTACATTGATCACACAGTCTTAAAGGCAGATGCAACTGCAGGCGATGTTGAAAAGATTTGTAAAGAGGCAGATGAGTATAAATTTGCGTCAGTTTGTATTAATCCTTTCCACGTACCCCTGGCAAATAAACTGTTGAAAAATTCTTCGGTAAAAGTCTGTACTGTTATTGGTTTTCCTCTTGGTGCAACAACAAAAGAAGCAAAAGCTTTTGAAGCAATTAAAGCTGTAGCTGACGGCGCTGACGAAGTTGATATGGTACTTAATGTCGGCGCAATGAAGACCGGTAACTTTGACTATGTTGAAGAAGATATTAGACTGCTTGTGGCTTCAATTCCTGAGCATATATGTGTAAAAGTCATTCTTGAAACATGTTACCTTACGGATGCTGAAATCAAAAAAGCATCTGAGCTTACAATGAAAGCAGGAGCTGATTTCGTAAAAACTTCTACCGGTTTCGGTACTGGCGGAGCAACGGTTGAAGCTGTTAAAATCATGAAAGGTGTTGTAGGAGATAAACTCGAAGTTAAAGCTTCCGGAGCTATCAGGGACTATGAAACAGCAAAACTTATGGTTGAAAACGGTGCAACAAGGCTTGGTGTGAGTGCCGGTATTGCAATTGTTACAGCAACTGAAGCTGAAGGCTCAGGATACTAATTAGTAAATTATATTTACTATTTATTGGACTTTATGGCGTATCTCAAGGGATACGCCTCTTTAATTTTATCACAAGCAAGTGTAGCCGGAACCAAATAGGCTTGAATATTTTTATTCATTTTTTTATATAATTTCAAAAAGTAAGCATCAAATATCAAATACACTCCAAATAGTAAATCATCCTGTTTGTGAAAGGGAATTGTATAATGATTAGTACTACGAACAAGAATATTGTATTCCTATTTTGTATTGCTTCAACAATGGGACAGATCGCATCTTATCTTTATATTCCGGCACTTCCTGTTATTGGAAGAGACTTACATCTGACACCTGGAATAATGGAAACATCTATTTCTGTCTTTTTAATTGCATTCGGGGTTTCTCAAATTTGTTATGGATCTTTGTCAGACGCTCTAGGACGAAAAAAAGTTTTAGCTGCCGGTGTGATAATAATTATTATTGGATCTGTTATGGCTGCTTTTGCTCGATCGGGTAATGAATTGATTCTTGCCAGATTTATTCAGGGATTAGGGGCCGGTGCTCCTTCTGTAATCGCCCGAACCATGATAAAAGACTGTATACATGATGATAAACTTTCTTCTGCTGTTGCTATGTTAGTGCTTTTCGCCACATTAACACCGGCAGTATCACCATTTATCTGTGGATTTATACTGTCATTTTTGGCATGGCAATGGATTTTTATTATAATTATTATATATGTTTGTTTGTTGATGCTACTGTTTACTATAATTCTTCCCGAAACTCATCATCCTTCAAAAAGAACAGACCTTGCTGTTAAGACTATTGTACAGAATTATATAAATTTGCTCAAATCCAGAGATTTTCTTGTTTATGTTTCTTTGATTGTTTTGGGATTTGCTTTAGTTACATTGTACATTGCGATGAGCCCGTACGTTTTTCAGAAACAGTTTGGTTTTACACCGTTTAAGTATGGTATATACATGCTGTTCCCAATGATAGGATTTGCTATTGGGTCTATGCTTGCTCCAAAGCTTAATCTGCCCATTAGAAAAATTACATGTCTTGGTGCAGGTCTTGTAATTATCACATCTCTAATTTTACTTCTGCTAGCAGTTATAACAAATATATTCCCGTTTGTCGTTGTCTTATTAATAAGCATAATAACTATTGGATCAGGATTGACCTATCCTATGTTAACAGCAAGTATGCTTAAAGAATTTTCTAAAACAGTAGGTGTAGCAGCTTCATTTTCAGGCGCAATACAGATATCTGGATCCGGTGTTATAGTTTATATTGTTGCTCTGTTAGACTTAGAAACAGTCAGTCAACTTGCTTTGTCTACTCTGGCGGTATCAATAATAATGTTTATACTTATGTTTCTGCTTCCAAAGACTAATGAAAAAGCTTCACACTAAAATATGAGTATAATATTTTAAAAACACTACATCTATTACGAAATATATGTTACAATATAAAAAAAACACTCGATCTCCTTGTTTAAAAAATAATGTGTACAAATGAACTGTATACAGAAGAGTATATATAAAAAGTGCACAATGTGGCATTTCTTGAATTAATAACATTCTATTTTTAAATAGACAAATAAGTTTGAGAAAATATATTCAGCTTATTCTTTTTGTAATAATATTAGTAACAAAAAACATCTAAAAATAATAAAGGAAGTTAACATGAAAAAAATCGGAAATTCAGTACCATTTATCGTAACTTATTTTACCCTTGGAGGTATCGTCGGAGGTTATTTGCTGATGGCTATAGCCGGTGCCGCCCCGTTTCTTATTAAGGACTTTTCACTAACAGATAGTCAGTTTTCAACAATAGCCGGTTTAATTCTACTGGGTGGTGTTATTGCTAAGATTGTTTTATTGATTAATGACTATTTTGGCAGAAGAACAATGATTTACGTTAACTTAATACTGTTTGTTATTGGCATATTACTGTTTACATGTGCTCATAGTTATGCCGGTCTATATGTAGGAAGGTTAATTCAGGGTGCTGCAGCAATTATGTCTACGGTTGTATTTAATGTTTATCTTTCTGAAATCGCCCCAAGCAGCAAAAGGGGAATGATGATTTTAATATTCCAGCTTTCATGGACTTTTGGAATGTTTATTGCAAGTCTTGTTAACATGGGGCTTGAACAGAGTGGTAATTGGCAGCTAATGTTTAACAGTATACTTGTAATACCTATAATTTTACTTTTTACCACTCATTTACTGCCTACAAGTCCTAGATGGTTGGTTCTTAAAGGTAGGTTCGATGAAGCTAAGGAAAGTTTAAAAGCATTAAACAGTAATATGCCCGAAAAAGAACTAACTGCAGAGATGGAAATGCTGACTGCCGGAAGTGGACAGGTGAATTGGAGCCATTCATTTAAATTGCTTTATAAATATAAAAAATCGATTTTTTTAGTGATTGCTGTTTATGTTTTAACTCAGTTGTCCGGCATAAATGCTATAATGCAGACCAGTGTTATTTTGTTGAAAAATTGTGGTATTCAGTCAGATTTTATGGCTATTTTTGGTACAATTCTTTTATCTGCGATTAACTTTATTATGACTATTGGGACTATCATATTTGTTGATAGAATAGGTCGGAGAAAAATTCTTAAAATTGGTATAACAGGTTTTGCTATATCAATGATTGTATTAGCAATAATTATAGGTGTTCTGCCTACTGCCCCATTGACAGGCTGGCTTGCTTTATTATGCATACTGGTAGGAATTGGTTTTTTAGCTTTTGGACCTACAGGTGTGGTTTATGTGGTTTTAGTTGAGATACTGCCAACACCAATTAGAACTTTAGGTTTTATAATAGGAGGTTTTGTAGGGCTGATAGTTGGTTGGATTTTTGTATCTAAATTCCTTGTAATTGGAACATCTTTCGGATTCCCATTTTTATTTGGTATGCTGGCATTTTTTGCTATTGTATATCTTCTGTTTTGTATATTCATACTACCCGAAACCGGTGGGAAGTCTCTAGAAGAGATTGAATCCGAGATGAATAAATAAATAGATATGGATACAGGTAATAATAAGGTAGATAAACATTTAGAACAATTATTGAATAATGGTGATATTAGACCTTATTCTAGTTTAAGTCTAAATGTCTCAGGGAGAGATCCGGTAATGGATACTCCCTGGCATATTGGTGAAGCCGCAGCGACAGCATTGGCTGCACAGGGTATTGCCGTATCAAAAATATGGGATATTCGTAAAGGTAAAACTCAAAAACAGATTATTGATATTAATGTCGCTGCTGCTGCTGTTTCTACTCTAAGGTGTGATTTTATGAAACAGAATGGCTACTCTGTTCCTTTCCCTGATATTGATTATCCAACTGTAGGAATCTATCAGACCAAAGATAATAAATACGTTTTTATTAACGGAGGGTTTCCGGGGCTTCGAAGAGGAATACTTAAAACCTTAAACTGTCCTGATGATAGAGAATCAATTTCTTTAGCACTGTCTAAATGGAATGCAGCTGATATAGAAATTGAAATGCAGGATAAAGGCTTTTGCTGTGTTATGTGTCGTTCCTCTGAAGAATGGCTTGCTAACGAGCAGGGAAAAGCCCTTAAAGATGTATTATCTTGTGGTGGTTTTATTAATCCTGTCAGTATTGAAAAACTCTGCGACAGTGAACCGCAGCCGTTCCTGGAACTGAGTAAAAATGAAAAACCTCTTTCAGGTATTAAGATGCTTGATTTGACTCATGTACTGGCAGGACCAACCTGCGGCATGATGCTTGCAGAACAGGACGCTACGGTTATGAGGGTGAACGGCCCGCAAATTCCGGTAATATTACCATTTGTTATGGATACAGGGCATGGTAAGTTGAATACCCAAATAGACCTGAAGACAGATGATGGTAAAGAATCTCTATGGAATTTGATTGAGAATGGTACTGATGTTTTTTCTGAAAGCTATAGACCTGAAAAATTGAAAAGACTGGGGTTTTCAGCAAAAGATATTGCTGACAGGCTTCAGGCTAAAGGAAAAGGAATAGTCTATGTTTCAATAAATTGTTATGGTCATAATGGACCATGGAAAGACTATCCCGGTTGGGAACAGCTGGCACAGGCAACCACCGGTCTTGCATGTGAACAGGGAAGGGCAGGAGCACCACAACTATTACCATCTTTTCCTAATGATTACACTACAGGTTATCTGGCTGCTTACGGTGCTTTGGCTGCTTTACTGAAAAGACATAAAGAAGGAGGCAGCTACCATGTAAAGGTATCTCTTTGCGCTACAGCAATGTGGCTCCAGAGTTTTGGTAAAATAAATCGAATCAATTTACCTCCAAAAGAAATTGATAAAAATATAATTGAAGAAAGTATTATTTTTAATGAAAATACCGGCTATGGCCAGCTTGAATACTTCGGCCACCCAATAAAATATTCTGAGACAGTAGCCGAATGGAAACGACCAACAGTTCCTGTTGGATTCAATAAACCTGAATGGCCAAAGTAGTTTATTGAGTTGATTAGCTGTTTTTATTATATGTTTCCTTTATGAAGAAGGCACAAACAATTAGACCTACTAGAAATATTGCAGGTATTAATATCAGTGCAATATGATAATCGTTTATTGTATAACAAGTACTGCCGCTGGCATGTTGATTATGTGACAGAGAATCATCGCTGCGTATATTTAAAATCAAACCATTGAGATGCAATATATAAAACAGATACTGTCAAAGAGCAATCCGCTTTGGATTTGCATAAATGTATAGGAATAAAAGGAAAAAGAACTGATAAATCCAACACCTGCAGCTGATATAGACAGATCGCGCATCAGTTCAGGAGAGATTACACTGACTGATACCTGAAGGCTCATTTTTAAAAGTAACTGTATTCCTGGATAAACGACTGGTTATTTAAGATAAAAATTAATATCTAATAATATTAAGGTAAGCTGTTAGAATTGTCTTATAAAATGAATATAAATTAACTGAAATTTCTATACGGAAGAAGAAAAGAAGCTTAAACAATATAGGATAGAATATGCATTACAATACTTCACAGACAGATGTAAAATTTACTGCTAAAGGAGAAAACGCTAAAGATTCAGTATTTAACAGAAGGATTTTTAAAGCTTATAAAAACACTTTTAGGATTACAGTTGAAAACCATAATGCTACTAATGCTGACTTATTGGTTAACGGCAAGCATGTTTCTCTGGAAAAAGTTTTAAGTTCAAATACAGGAGTAGAACTTGATATCGGAGATTTAGTTCAAGATGGATATAACACATTAAAAGTATCTAACATTCAGCCCGAGAATGCATATTTGAAAGTATATGTTCCTTTTCCTAAATTAAAGAAATCGGATCCGGCTGCAGCTGGTTTTAGTTCAGCAAAATTAGATAAAATAGATGCGTTAATTAATGCAGAAATAGAAGCGGGGTTTCCCGGAGCAGTTCTTCAGATAATAAAAGATGGGAAGATTATTAAGCGTACAGCATATGGTTATAAACGAAAATTCGCTGATGGCGGCAGATTGATGGATACATTTGATCCAATGGAGCTTGATACGGTTTTTGATATAGCTTCTAACAGTAAAATGTATTCAACTAATTTTGCATTAATGAAGTTGGTTTCTGAAGGGAAGCTGGATGTTAATAAGCCCGTAAATGAATATATCAGAGAATACAAGGGTGGAAGAAGAGATGAAGTCAGGGTAAAAGATATTTTGAACCATATTGCAGGATATGCGCCCGAAGTTAGTGTTGGTTCTGTAATTGATAAAATACTGGGAGGTGAATGATGAATTTTG
>CAZGAI010000038.1:0-14052 GCA_964523175.1 uncultured Victivallales bacterium
TAGGCCTATAATCCTAGTCGGCGGGGCTACAGCTCTTGTGGGAGACCCTTCAGGAAAACAGGAAGCCAGGCCGATATTAACTAAAGAAACTGTTGCAGAAAATGTCGAAGCTTTAAAACAGCAACTCAGTAAATTTATTAATTTTGATGACAAAAACGCAATATTTGTAAATAATGCAGACTGGCTATGCAGTGTTTTGTACATAGATTTGTTAAGGGATATCGGCTGTCACTTCAGCGTCAACAGAATGCTGTCAATGGACTCAGTTAAGCAGCGTATGGAAACCGGTATTTCATTCCTGGAATTTAATTACATGATACTTCAGTCATACGATTTCCTGCATTTGCATAGAGAATATGACTGTAGTCTTCAGGTTGGAGGACAGGATCAATGGGGTAATATTGTATCCGGAGTAGAGCTTGTCCGCAGAGTAACCGGAAAACCTGTTTTCGGTTCAACCTTCCCTCTTTTAACCGACAGCAACGGACAGAAATTCGGAAAATCCATGGGAGGAGCTATATGGCTTGACCCTTCCCGAACTTCTATTTTCGACTATTATCAGTTTTGGAGAAATGTTGATGATGCTGATGTCGGTAGATTGCTTTTTCTTTTTACATCTCTATCTACTGAGGAAGTTAAATATCTCGGAGCACTTGAGGCACCGGAAATAAACAGAGCTAAAGAAATCCTGGCATATGAAGCAACAGTTCTGGCTCATAACGAGGAAGAAGCAAAAAAAGCGTACCTTGCAGCAGGAACTAAATTTGGATTTGCCGACCCAAAGAACAAAATCTCTACATCCAGTAAAATTGTTAATATTAAAACCACTGATGGCACTGCAGATTTACCATCATACAGTATCGATAAAAATAGATTGAATGAAGGCATTTGGATTGTTTCTTTATTATCAGAATCAGGCCTTTGTTCAAGTAATGGTGAAGCCAGACGTTTAATTAAAGGTGGGGGCGCTTATATTAACGGGACTAGAATTAGTGATTTTAACTATAGTGTTTCAGCTAAAGATTTTTCAAATAATGAATCCATACTCAAAGCCGGAAAGAAAAAAATTAGAAGAATAATAACCGAATAACAATACACAGTCATTGACTAAATATATATTACAACCGGATGATATTTCAATAAAAGAGAGTTTATGGGAAAGAACAGTACAACTATAACTGCAGTTGACATTGGCACTTCAAGTATAAGAGTACTTATTGGAGAAGCCGATGCACAATCAGACAGTATTAATATTGTCGGTTATTCAGAGAAAAGCTCAGAAGGTGTAATAAAGGGCGAAATATCTGATATGATAAAAGCCACGGCCATATTGAATGAAGCAGTCAAAGATGCAGAAAAAGTTTCAGACTATATTATTGACCCAGACGCATTATATATCGCAGTAACAGGAAGTCATATTACCTCAAAAGATGGAGCGGGTACTGTTATAATCGACACAGAAGATCATATTATAACCTTACCTCATGTTAATGAAGCATTACGTAGCGCCAAAGGACTCCTAACCCCCACGGAAAGCGTAGTAATCAACACAATTGACGGGCATTTTATTATAGACGGCACTCACCATATAAATGATCCATTGGGGCAGACAGCAACCAAACTTGAAGCGTATTCCCATATTATTTATGCGAACAACAACCGACTGGAAAATTTCCAGAATACATTAAAAGATATTGGTTTTGAAACACCTACTCCGGTTTTCAGCGGTTTAGCATCATCATTATCCGTTTTGACATCTGATGATTTCGAACACGGTACACTAACGATAAACATGGGTGCAGGAACAACAGAATATATCCTATTTAATAATTATATTGCCAAAGAAAGTAATGTTATTACCATAGGTTGCGACCATCTGATGAATGATCTGTATCTGGGATTGGACATTGGCCTTTCAACAGCCAGAGATATTATTACCAACGATGTTATTAATCAAAGAAAATCATCAGGGCACAGTACTATAGAATTAAAGGGCGCCTTGGAGACGAGACAGATTCCAATAAATTCTGTTGAAAAAATAATTGAAATGCGTTTAAATGAGACATTTGAAATTATTTATTCAAATCTAAAAAAACGTAAACTTAACTCCCTATTAAACAACGGAATTGTTTTATGCGGAGGAGCGGCAAATATTCCAGGTATTAAAGAAATAATCAGTTCTATTTTCGATACACCTGTAAGAATAGGGACACCAATTGATATAAGCGGACCTGATATTTTGTTAAATTCTCCCGGTTCTCTCACTGCACTCGGTCTTCTGCGTTATGGAGCACTCGAGCTTCAGCCGAAAAAATATAGTACACCAAGTACTTTAATAAGAAAACTGGATCAGAAACTATGGTCTATTTGGAAAAGAACCTGGAAAACCATCATTAATGACACAAACATACCGTAAACGGTAGAGTATTATCGCTTCGCTTTGCCGCATTTAAAGCTAAAATCGCAAGCTAAAAGTTAAGATCTTTACCGACGAAAGTATAATTAGCACAGGGTATTATGGATAGTATTACACAACCGGTTAATGCCGAAATAACTGAAAATGTTAAAGTATTGGGGTTAGGCAGGGCCGGTGTAAAAATAGTAAACAGTCTAAATGAAATAGAAGAAGCTTCATGGCTTGATATTGCTGCAGCTGATACTGATAGAGCTTCTATAAACTCATCTAAACTTGAAAATAATTTTCTTATAGGTGAAGAGTGGACTCATGGATTAGGATGTGGTGGAAATACTTTAAAAGGAGAAAGAGCACTGGCACATAAAACAAACGTGCAGATCAAAAACTTTTTAAATAATGCCTCCCTTCTCATAATTGTGGGAGGGTTTGGTGGCGGTACTGCTACCGGCGGTGCATCTGTTGTTGCAAGAATAGCAAAAGAAAAAAAGATTCCTGTAGTATT
Organism: uncultured Victivallales bacterium; assembly: GCA_964523175.1. Classification (GTDB taxonomy): domain Bacteria; phylum Verrucomicrobiota; class Lentisphaeria; order Victivallales; family GWF2-38-69. The sequence continues at coordinate 2,919 of CAZGAI010000038.1, forward strand.
TGCAGTTACACTTCCTTTTGCATTCGAAGGTCATGGAAAAAGAGAAATTGCAGAAAATCAGATTAAGGTAATAATTAGAACTTCCAGTACAATTATACCAATCCCAAATGATCTTTTGTATTCATCTCTTCCAGCATCTACACCGTTTGAGCTGGCTTTTACAAAAGCAAATATAGAAGTAGCAGTAATGGTCCTTGGGATAGCTGAACTTCTACGATGCAATAACCTGATTTCCGTAGACCTCTGTGATCTGCATAATCTACTCTGCAGGCAAAAAAGCGAATGCGGTATTGGAATTGGCATAGCAGAAGGAAAAGAAGGTTCTGCCCGCACACATCTAGCATTGAAAAAACTCTTTGAATCACCATTGCTTGGCGGTAGGCAAAGAATAAAAAAGGCCGATGCGTTAATTGTATCAATAACCGGCGGAGAAGACCTTACCATAGCAGAGATGAAACACACTCTTGACTCTATCATTGAAATCGCGAATAAAAAAGCAGAAATTATTGTTGGAGCAAATACAGATCCTCTGTACAAGGAAAAAGCCCAAATCACAGTAATTCCTATTGTCTTTGATGAATCTGCCCAGCCAATTGAAGAAAAACCACTAAAAAAACTTAGTAGAAAAATAACTAAAGCTGCACTAATTAAAAATATGAATATATTAAAAGGTGAAGCAATACAGCTTGAGCTTCCATTTGAAAACAGAAGTAGAGGTATATTTACAAGTACAAGTCCCACAATGTATAATGGCGCTGACCTAGATATTCCAACATTTCAACGGAACGAAGTGCATCTTGATAAAGGGAAGTAGTATTTTAGAAAGTTTTTACACCCTTATGTGAATGAATTATGCTTTAATTTCATCCCAAATACTGACATATTTTTCATTATCAGCACCAAGATCTATTATAACTTCACTTTTATCTAAAATCTTTTCAGGAATAATAAGTTTTTTTCTCAGGTCCCTATCGAGAAGCTTAAATGCTGCTTTATTTGGACAAAGATAGTAGATATACTCCATGTTATCAGCACAATTTTCCGGAGCATACATAAAATTAATGAACTTACAGGCAAGGTCGGTGTTAACTGCATCAGTTGGAATAACCATAACATCAACACCTATTGAGGTTCCTTCACGCGGAACAATAAAGTCAAGTGCAGGATTATCATCTTTCATCTGATAAATATCTCCATTATATGCCTGTATCAATAAAAGTATGCCGGCACCCAAGCTGCTTTTTGCAGCATCAGACTGATAGGCAGCCAGATTTTTCTTCCATTTAAGCATCTGAATTCTGGCTTTATTTAATTGATCATCATCAACAGTATTCAAACTGTATCCCAAATATTTGAGAGAAGCACCGATAGCCTCTCGCATGTCATCAAGCATAGTCATTCTTCCGGAATATTCATTATCGTCAAACATCCCGCATGTTGGCCGAATATTTTTAATTCTTTTTGCATTATATCCAATACCGGTAAAACTGACAGCAAACGGTACACTGTATATCATATCGGGATCTTCAGTCTTTTGGGAATACTTGTAATCAGCATATTTAAGGTTTGGAGTCTTAGTTTTATCAATTTTTTTTACCATTTTCTGTTTATACATGATTGAAGCCATATAGCTTGAAGGAACAATCAAGTCATATCCGGAACAACCAACTTTAAGCTTAGCATACATCGCTTCGTTAGAATCGAAATAGTCAAAGATAATCCTACAATTATACAGTTTTTCAAATTTAGTAACCAGCTTAGGATCAAGATAATCAGACCAGTTATAAACGTATAAAACCTTTTTATTATCAGAACATGAAACAGACAATATTATGATTGCAATGAAAAGGAAAATAATACATATCGGCAAATGAAGTTTTTCTCTGTGATTTTTCAATTATACGACATCCTCTCTATTAAGAAGTTTCTGAGTAATAAGAACCACGACAATAGTTACAATTAAAAATAATACTGATAAGGCATTAATTATAATTGGAGTTCCATGTCTGATCATACTGTAAATATATACAGGAAGTGTTGTTGAACCTGGACCTGTCACAAAAAAAGTTATAACAAAATCGTCAATAGAAAGTGTAAACGCCAGCAATCCTCCTGCAATAATGCCGGGCATAAGAAAGGGGATCAAAATTTTTGAGATAATTGTCCACCAGTCCCCTCCCAAATCTCTTGCGGCCTCAATAACAGAATAGTCAAAATCCTGAAACCGGCCTAGCACGACAAGCGCAACATAACTGATACAAAAGGTTACATGAGCAATAAAGATAGTCAATAGACCAAGTTTAAAATTAAGCGCTATAAAAAATAGTAGCAGACTCATTCCCATCAGTATATCCGGAATACCTAGTTGGGCATATATTAAAAACTGCTGAAACTTCTGAAGTTTGCTCCTATAATGATAAATACAGAAAGCAGCAATAGTACCAAGTATCATTGCTGTTATCATCGATGCAAAACCAATTAATAGTGAATGAAACAGAGCGTTCAATATTTGCGGTTCCTGAAATAATTTATAATACCATTTTAATGTAAATCCTTTCCATACAACACCAAAACGAGAGCTATTAAAAGAATTGACTGTCATAATAATCATTGGCAGATAAAAAAACAGTAATACAAGACAAGTTACATACTTTGAAAATTTACTTTTATATTTCACTTACGACTGACTCCTATCACTTTGTTGTCAAATCTGACATGTCTTTTTCTAGATAGAAGCTGGGATGTCAGCACCAGTCCAAAAGGGAATAATATTATAATCATCAGAACAGAAGACCAGGCTGCTGCCATAGGTATATTTCTTGCTACAAAAGCTCTTGATGCAATAATATTACCTATCATTTCGCAACCTGTTCCTCCAACAATATCAGGAATAACATATGAACCCAAACAGGGTATTAAAACCATAAATACAGCTGTTTTAAGAGACTTGGATATTCCGGGAATAAATATGTAATAAAAAGCTTTTGAACGCCCTGCCCCAAGGTCGTTTGCAGCCTCAATTAAACTAAAATCAAATTTTTCTGCAGCTGCAAATATTGGAAGTATTGCAAATGGAAGATAGGTATAAACAATTACAAGAATTACGGTACCAGGCTGATAAAGCAGCATGGTATGCTCACTGACAAGACCTAAGAAAAGTAGGATTTTCTTTAACATTCCTTCAGGGTTAAGCACAAGCTGCCAGGAAAATATTCTGACAAGAAAGTTAGTCCAGAACGGGACGATGACAAGAACCATTATTAACTGCCGCCATTTCTTTGAAAGCCTTGCCATATAATAACCAACAGGAATTGAAACAAGCAGACATATTACTGTTGAGACGAGGCTGATCCAGATAGTTCTCCATATTATAATCAGATAATAGGGTTTTAAGAGGGCTTTAAAGTTGTATAGTGTCCAACCTGAAAGAATATCGCCATAAGGGCTGGAAGGTCTGAATGCAATTAGAATAACAATTACAGTCGGAATCAGAAAAAAAATAAAAAGCCAGGCAAAAGGCGGGAGTGAAATCAGCCACTCCATTTTAGATGTTGAATTATTTTTATTATTCATTATTACTTACTATTACTGGAGGTTTTCATTAGCTCTCATAATCCTTATCACACGCAGTCGATCTTCAAACTGGCCGTAACATGCCAAATTTCAATCGCCTCTGGCAATCACTAAATCACTAAATCACCCAGGCTTCGTTTGCTGCGCAACTACACCGGGCAGGTCAAATCTCATGTAGTCATGGAGAGTAATTTTTCATCAGCTTCAATATATTGGTCTAAAAGATAGCCATGTTCAGAATTCCATGAAACCCATACTTCATCATTCCACCTTATTGGGATCTCATCCAGAAGATAGCTTGAATGCTGCTTATTTACGGCCAGCCGATATTCGCCTATTTTAACCCAGAATTTTGTCTGTGCCCCCAAATAAACCACATCCTCTACAACACCACTCAAAACATTCATGCATGGTCTTACTGTAGCAGGAGCCTTTCTTGAAATATATATTTTTTCAGGTCTAACGCTAAGGTAAATTTTAGAGCCTTGAACAAGATGTTTGTCATTATACACAAGCAATTCTGGAAAATCTATGATATTCACCTTGCTAAATTCTTCATCCAATACTTCAACAACTGAACCCTCAAAAAAATTTGTATCTCCGATAAATGCCGCTACAAAACTGGTTCTAGGAGCTTCATAAATCTCTATTGGCGTACCAATTTGTTCTACAAGACCATTGTTCATTACAGCTATCTGATCACTTATACTCATGGCTTCGCCCTGGTCATGAGTAACAAAAAGAAAAGTCGTTCCAATCTGATCATGGATTTCATCAAGTTCTACAAGCATGCGCTGTCTCAATTTTAAATCAAGAGCTGCAAGTGGTTCATCAAGTAGCAAAACTAAAGGACGATTAATCAGTGCTCTGGCAATGGCCACACGTTGACGCTGCCCCCCGCTTAACTGTATCGGTTTTTTGTATTGATGCTCGGACATTTGAATTAGATTAAGAAATTTATCAACCTCATCATTTAATTTATTTTTTTTCCATCCTGAAAGTTTTGGCCCAAAAGCGATATTGTCCCTAATCGTCATATTTGAAAAAAGTGCATAGTTCTGAAATATAGTATTCACCGGTCTGCGATTTGGGGGTATATCTGTGATATCAACTCCGTTTAAAAGTACACGTCCTGCATCCGGTTCCTCAAATCCGGCACAAATTCTAAGCAAAGTTGTTTTACCACACCCACTAGGACCAAGCAGTGAAAAAACTTCTCCTTTGGAGACTGTAAAACTTACATCATTCAACACTTGGTTTTGTCCAAATTTTTTTGATATACCTTGAAATTCAAGAAAGTTTTTCATGATTTATTTTATTCTTCAAGTTAAAATAATTTTTTCAATAATCCTAAAAGTAAATTCATTTACTTTTAAATTACATCTTTTCAAATACAAGAGCTGAATTATTTCCTCCAAATGCCAAAGAAGTAGAAATTGCAGTATTGCCAACTAATTCTTTTCTTTCAGTGACAGGAGCGAGTCCTACTTCGTCATCAAACAGTTCAAAGCCGGCACTTTTAGGTATCCAGCCGGCACACAACGCAGCACATGTAAAAACAGCCTCAAGCCCTCCTGCCGCCCCCAAAGTATGACCTGTATATCCTTTAGTTGATAAAAATTTAATATTATTATTGAACAGTTCCTGAAAAACATATCCTTCGACTTTATCATTGCCCGGTGTAGCAGTTCCATGAGCATTGATAAAACATACATCATTTATATTTACATCTGCCTCTCTAACAGCATAGCGGATAGCATTAATTAATCCGGATCCATCAGGGCGAGGTGCCGTCAAATGATATGCATCAGCAAAAGTTCCGTAACCTGACAATTTAAGGTATGGTTTAAACCCGCGTTTTTTTGCAACAGCACCTGTTTCCAGCACAATAATGCCTGCCCCTTCACCTAAATTTAAACCTGTTCTGTTTTTATCAAAAGGTTTACAGCAAACGTCACTTGTTATACCCAAAGAATTAAAGCCACTGTAGGGAATAGGATTGAGTTCATCTGCGCCACCGGCAATAACAATATCACAAATGCCGCTTTTTAGCCATGAAAGGGCAGCGCCAATCGCATCTGTACCAGAAGAGCATGCATTTACAATGGTTAAATTCGGACCGTAGATTTTATATTTTTCTTTAAGAACCTCTGCCAGGTTTCCATTAAAATAGCGGTCTAAAGCATTAATTGGACCATTACCTGATTCCCGATAAGAGCGATAATAATCAAGGTTGTTCAACTGACTTGCTACAGTAGTGCCCAGACAGATACCAACTTTGAATCTGGAAAGGATATCTAAAGTTAAATCGGCATTATTAAGAGCTTCCTCTACCGCATATTCTGCGAGAGCAAGAGTTCGCATTTTGTTTTTAAGAATATACTCTTTCTTTAAATCCACCTCAAAGACAGGAGAGCTTGATCCGGAATCAAATATAGACACAGCTCCGGCATTGATCTTACCATTTTGAAACGTAAGCAGAGTTTCTTGTAAATTTTTACCGGTAGCTGAAATACAACCAAGACCGCTAACTAAAATATTCATAAAATTATTTCGTTTTAATGGATAGCTGAAATCTATGTATTATCATAAATATATTTTGTCAATGTCTCTACAGAGTAAAATACTTTTCTTGCCTTTTGAGCATCTTTTACCTTAATATTAAAGTTGCGCTGTAGAAGCACTACTATTTCAACGGCATCTAAAGAATCAAGGCCTAGGCCTTCACCAAACAATATTTCATCATCAGCAATTTCTTCCGGTTCGACATCTTCAAGAGATAAACTTTCAACAAGTAAAACTTTTAATTTTTCTCTTATTTCATTTAGTCTTTTTTCATCTATAGTCATCAAGCAGTCTCCTTACAAGTCAAACTTCCCTGTTATTCAACGCGGGTACTTGTTTCTTGTTTTTATAAATTATAAAGATGGTTTGTGTTCAATTCAAAGCAGCAATATACTTTGCTCTCATTCTACTTAAATTCAAATTAATTTAAGCGAAACTTTTTCCTTTTTAACCCACATTGTGCAATTGAGCAGTGTGCTGTAGCTGTAAGAAAACAACTTAAATCCATTTTTAAAATTTAAATGCACATTGTGGGTTTAACAGGAATGTCCTACAGTTCCCAATTGTAGGATAAAAACATATTTCTGTAAAATTTAAAAACTATTTTTTCCAAATATCACAAAAGATAAAACAGTCATAAGGATATTCTTTTGTATATGCGGTTATTATATCTGCATATTCCTGTACCCACACCTTTAGCTGCTCAGATTTATTGTTTTTTTTAGAGTAATATGGAAAGAGTAAATTGTTCAGATCAACTGTATATTCGGTCTGTGATTTCTGATGAGTAAGTAATACAGTAATAGGACATTTAATATCCGCCGCTATTTTAAAAGCACTATACGGGAAGAATGCTATTTTACCTAAGAATTCAGCAGCAACAACATCTGCCCCATAACTTCTATCACCTGTAATAGCAACTATATCTCCATTCAATAAAGCATTAGCTATTTCAATAACCCCCCCCAGGTTTTCCGCTGATGGATATATTATTTTAATATTATCTTTCGCTGAATCTAACTGTAGTGAGTTCTGTACAGCCATATTTTCCTCTGCACGCATTACAATATGAACTGTGCGGTTTAGATGTTTTAAAGTTTGAACTGCAAGCTGCCAGTTCCCAATATGTGAATTTAATATGATAAAACCTTTATCGGAGTTTTTGAGCAGCTTTGACAGTACATCATACCCATTTAATGAAACAGTAAACAACTCTTCATTTTTTAGAAAAATATATCTGTTAATTAATTGTTTTCCCTGATTTAGAAATATTAAAAAAATATGTTTATATGTACAGATAAAACCTGTTTCAGGAAACCTCTTCTCTATATACGGCATGACAGATAGAACAGCTTTTCGGTCGAACAGAATATAGTAGGGAACAACTAAAAGTAAGAGTACATAACAACCTTTAATTCCAAACATATTAAAAAATAATTTAAAAAACCAAACCCCTATCCTGTTGCCACGTTTTCTTGTTTTTACTGAATTTTGTTCCATAGTACTCTCAGCGATTTTTATCACGCCCTTTGCGATTAAACGTTCTTCTCTTTTTTTTAAGCAGAATATCCCATAGAATACCGTTATATCCTAAATTATGCAGTGTATCAGTATTACAATCCAAAGCGTTTGGAGGAAATATACAATTCATGACATCACTAAATGCATCGGTTAATGTTTGTTCAAGCCAATTTCTATTCAAAGAAGGAGGTAAATAATAAACCGGATCCAAAAGATTCTCTGTAGAATTAATTACACCTTCTTTTAATGCAATATTAGCTAATGGTGTTTTAGGCAAAATACGAATTCCCATAAAAATAAATGAAACGGTGTCTTCCATGGAAAGAACGTTCTGTATACCCTCCAAAACTATTTTTTCTGTTTCACCTGGTATCCCGAACATATAGTAATGTGCTGTTGCAATATCAAATGACCTGAAGAGACTATTGCATTTAAATATTTCGTCAAAGCTAAATGGCTTTCCAAGATTTTTTAATGAAAGGTCAGTTGTAGCATCTGCACCTATTTCTACAGCAGAAAGGCCAGTTTCTTTCATTAGTTCTATTGACTCCGGGAGAATATTACCAGGTTTAAAAAATGCACACCATGGAATACAGACACTGCGATGTTTCATTTCTCTCAGTACTTCAAGATAATATCCCCCATCATCATTAAAAACAGAGTCGGTAAAGAACAAGAACTTAGTTTCGGGATTGTCTTTGAGCTTAATAATATCATCAACAACCTTTACAGGGTTTCTACATCTAAGCTTATTCCCTTCAAGGAGGGGGTATGAACAGTAAATACAATTATATGGGCAGCCACGTTTTGTCTGTACGGAGGCAATACCGCCATATTTCAAATAATGTTTCAATATCTCAGATCCATAGGCGGGTGTTCCTATATCATTTCCATTTAGTAGATTATCGGAATATATACATTTATTCTCAGGGAAAATGTTATGTGCAGCATCGTTAATAAAATCAACAAAAAGCTTTTCCCCTTCACCGACAATACCATAATCTGCATTTACTCTTTTCAATATCAACTCCGGCATTAAGGAGAAACCGGAACCTCCAAGTATAATTTTAGCAGGTGTACAATTACGTATAGCTGTAACCATATCACTTATAAGATCAACAAAAAACTGGTTATCTAACTGATTAGTAGTGTCAATATTACGCATAGAAATACCGACAATGTCGGGATTATATGATTTTATTTTCTCTTCCAGTAATTGAAAAGAACAGTCATTTTTTAGAAAATCAAACAGTTCTACAGTGTGTGTCGTCTGCTTTAAAGCGCCAGCAATAATACTGAGCCCCAATGGATACACCGGGTATGGACACTTGGCAATATTTGATGAAATCAAAAGTATTTTCATATTTTATATTTTTGGGATTTTATTATTCGTAATGCGACCACATTCTAATAACTTTTACTATTTTTTCTTCTTCTAATACCTGATAGACAAGTCTATGCTGGATGTTAATTCTTCTTAAAATTGCCCCCTTTAAATCACCAACTAGTTGTTCGTAAGGAGGAGGATTTTGGTAAGGATTTTTTTCTAGTATCTTAAGGATTTTTATAGCTTTAGATTTAAGGCCTGATGAGGAAAGTTTTTTAGCATCTTTCTGTGCATGTTTAGTGTAAACAATTTTCCATTTCACCATTCCTGTTCCTCACTGCATTTATCTACAGGTGCATTAAGACCGTCAATGATTGATTCTCTCATTTTAGGTATTGAAAGAAGGTTTAGTGTTTCTTGAATACTATTCCAATCTTCTTCTGAAATTAATACACCTGAATGCCTTTTTCCTGTGATATGAACAGGATTATGTGACTCAGAAATATCATCAAGTAATCTATAAAGTTTTGTTCTGGCTTCTGTTGCTGTTATAGTAGTCATAGTCTTTTCCTCTTCTTATGTCGTACGTAATATAATACGACATATTTCGGGTTTTGTCAAGGATTTTTTTTGGGATGACGTTGTAGCTTTTAATAGACACATGATGCTTAAATTTAACAGCTAAAAGTAAAAAAGGTAAGGCGGCTACCCAGCCTGTAGAAAAAAATTCTATCTTTTTTTGCTTGACCCGGTCATATATGTTCTGTCTCCTACACCCAGAAGAAGCCTTTAATACTAATATCTTCATCAAGCTTTTCGCAGTGAAGGCCTATTCCTCCTCTGCTTATGGTATAATTCTCTCTATTTTTTTATCCGCTAGCCAATGATTCATGAATTAAAGTATTCATTCCAACACTCCATTATCACATTTACATTTTGTTCAACAACTTTTACGAGCTCTCTTATGTCTTAGAATGAAATAGCCCTGGGGTCACCCCCCTCTCATTAAGTTACTGAAATTTCATTACCATATTTTGAATAAAATTTTTCTTTATGTTTATCATCATTATCTACTATTTCACCATCAATATAATGAAAATCAATTTTTTCTTTATACTGATCTACAAAATCGTAATATGGGATATCATAATCTATGAGATTTAGTAATACATCATCGAAGCTCAGTTCTTCGAAATATTCATCAACAAACTTTTTATAATTACTTTTAGAATTCAACAGATTAATAAGAATGCAATCCAGATCAATCTTATCTTCAAAATCAGCAATAAAGCTTTCAAAGTGGATATTTTCCTTAATTAATTGTATCGCAATAGTATCAAACTTTATCTCTGTTTTAAACTTTTCTATCAATGGTAAATACGGCTTTTTTTTATTAATTAGTTTAAAAATCAATGAATTAATTTTAAGTTTATTTTTATAAAGCTCAATCCAATCCTCACAATCTTCACCTATTTCAACAAAGCCTAAGTATAAAGAATTAAAATCAACATATTTTTTATAAGTTTTTAAAAAAGACTTATATGGGATATAATTTTTATTCAACTCCAACACAATAGCTGTAAAATCTATTTTATCACTGTAGCTAATAATAATCTCTTTATAAATGGAATTTTTACTTCCAATCATACAGACAATTACTTTAGTAAGATTAATTTTATCTATATTTTCATTTAAATAATCACTATAAACTCCACCTTTATGAAGTAATCCTAAAAAGATATATTCCATTTTTAATTCAGGCTTAAGCAGGCCTTTTTTGCATTCTCGCTGAAATCTTTTTTCTAATTCAGTAATAAAAACATTATTATCCATCATATCCTTTATTTCATATTTATTTTATATTTTTCCATATTAAGTACTCTAAAAAGTGATTTAAACTATATTATACTTCTACTCGCAATCATCGCAATTGATTTTTGAAAATTTTTCAGTGTCTTTTGGTTATCTAACTTGGTTTACAGATACCGCCTTCCAGTTGCGCTGTTCATGCATAATTTACAAGCTAACTGTACCATCAACACTTAGCTTGTTATCATAAAAATACTTACAACAAATAAAAACTTAAAAATAGCGTTACTACTCAGGAGGGTATTATCCTATGCCTACTGCAATAGAAATATCTTGTTA
>CAZGAI010000039.1:0-13906 GCA_964523175.1 uncultured Victivallales bacterium
AAGAAGGCTATAAAACACTGAAAGTCAAAGCACCGTTGCCAAGCTGGACAGGAAAAACTATTGACACATGCAAGCAGGATTTTTATGCGAAGGTTTTTACACTTAATATGACTGCACTAATGATTGATTTATATTTTTAATAAATATAATTCATCTATCAATTGTATAACAACTCAGTTTCATATATTTTAATCCTTTTGAATTAATAGTTTTATATATTAAACCTCAAACTTTATATCTTATGTTATGAAAGAGATAGAAGAAAAGATAAAAAATTTTGTAAGCAAAGAGACAATAAAGGCAGCTAAGGAACTTTACAGATCGGGAGCTGTAGTTTTTTCATTTTCGGATAATCATGAAAAAACTATTTTAATTATCAAAGATAAAAGCAAATTGCTACATGAAATTAAAATATCAGATATTGATTCATTTATTATCAGTCATAAAAAAAGGGGGTTGAACCCTGCAGAAACAGCTGCCCTTATTCATTTTAATAAATTCAAAAGTAATACAGAAAAACAGCAAAATGATAATATATTAATTAACAGTAAAACTAGCAAAAAACCGGTACCACAAACGGAAGAAAACTTTTCTGCTCCTAAAGCTAAGCTTCTAATTAACTCAATAAAATCTTTACCGCATTCTTCAAGCACATGGGAATCATGTGCTCTTTCAGTTGAACTCCTTTACAAAGGACGATACTACAAAGGTAATTCTAATAAATTAAGGCAGCTCAGATTTGATGACAGCAAAACAGGTGTGCTTAAACTGTCTGATTTTTCGTTCCAGGATAGACAAATAATCAGGTTTTTATCACAGCATGGGGAACCGGATGATGCAGGATTCTCACTGCGTTCTGATATTATGGCAGAATTTTTTCATTCGCTACATGGCTTCCAGGGTTTTTATTGTGGAAAAGAACAGATAATAATACACCGAAAAATAGCAGATATCGTATGCTTATACTCAAATAAACCCAGCGGAATAACACTCACCCCAGCCCTTATGATTGAAAATAAAACTTTACCTTTAATAAAAGGATACAGTTTTATTATGGGAAAATCCGGTGTGTGGCTTGGGGTTTTGGGGGAGTATTGGTGGATTCCTGCAGTCTGCGATACTGTATGGCTAAGAAAGATGTTATTGGCAGATACCATTTTTATTAATTCAGCTGATCAATTAAAAAATTATCCTGTCAGGGTAATCCAAACACAGGAAACTCAGTTTAAAGAGAGAAAATGCAGTGCAGAATATTATATAGATTTTACTGAGAACAATCAATTAAGTTTATCTTTAAAATTTAACTATAACGGTACTATGTTACCAGTAGCAAATAGTAGACTTGCAGAGAAACATGGCTCTTTCTGGAAACGGGACAAACAATTTGAAAGAACAGCAGAGAATGATCTTCTACGTCTAGGGTTTAAGGATGATGATGAGAATAATAATTCCGGTAATTATATTATTGAGGACTTAGAAGGAATTGGCTTTTTCTTTGCAAAAATCTACCCTCTATGGGTAAAGAGTACAAAGAATATCTACTTACTTCCGAGAGCTGTATATATTTGTTCTCCTGCAGTACCTCTGAAGTTTATATGTTCAGATCCCTCTGAAACACTAGGGTCCTATAGATTTAATTATGAAATCTATAGTGGAAGCGGGACTATTTCCTGGAAACTCCTCTTGAAAAATGTGAAGGAAAATAGGCGATTTGTATTGTTAAACAATAACTCACTGGGCATGATTCCTGAAGAGCTGTCAACTTTTGTTTCTGTTTTTGCCGGTTTAGTTAAAACGACAAAGGACTCCGGTATAATTCAAGTACCAAAAGGCTCAATACTGTATTGGATAAAAGCAGGTAAACCTTTTTTTGAGAAAATCCCCCATGAATGGGAGATCCTTGATAATATTGAAGATGATGGTAGTGAGCTAAAATACAAAACGAGCGTTGACTCTGATTTTTCCCATCATACCCTACGTAAATACCAGGAAGATGGTGTAAGTTGGATGAAAAAGATGATAGGCAACGGGTTTAATGTTATTCTGGCTGATGAAATGGGGCTTGGAAAAACTATTCAGGCTTTAGCTTTTATAAAACTTTATAAACAGAAAATATCTAAAACCTTACCCTGTATGGTCGTTTGTCCGACAAGCCTTGTTGAAAACTGGAAAGCAGAATGTGAAAAATTTACTCCGAATCTGAAGTTTTTAATGATTGCAGGTTCAAATAGAGAAGATGCCCTGCAGAGGGTTAAAGAATTTGATCTGATTATTACTTCGTATGCACTTATTAAAAAAGATATTGAACGGTACTCAAAGTTTAAATTTGGTCTGCTTATTCTTGATGAAGCGCAGCATATAAAGAATCCCGCAACAATTAATGCCAAGGTTTGTAAATCCGTTGTTTCAAAGCACCGCCTTGTCTTAACTGGAACTCCTTTGGAAAACTCACCAGAAGATATCTGGTCAATTTTCGATTTTCTAAATCCGGGAATGCTTGGGTCAAGAGAGAGTTTCAAATCAAATTACTCGAAAATTGAATATAATTATGAAAAACAAAAAGAGCTGGCTGATAGGATTGCTCCTTTTATTCTCAGACGTCATAAGAAAGATGTTGAACAGCTACCTGAAAAAATTGAGCAGACTTTATATTGCGAAATGCAGCAACCTCAACGAAAGCTGTATGATAAAATTTTAAGTGATGGTAAAATAAGATATCAGTCATTTTTTGATGGTAAAACCACCAGATTTGATATTCTAACTTCCCTCCTGCGCTTACGACAGTTATGCTGCCACCCCGGCTTACTCCCTGATACTTTACGGCAGGGAGTTAGTGATTCTGCTAAAACAGAACTTCTTAAGGAACTCTTGCTTGAAGCAATTGATAGCGGACACAGAACTCTTGTGTTCAGCCAGTTTACCTCGCTTCTTGCAATTTTAAAAGACTGGCTCGATGAGAAAAATATTATATATGAATATCTTGACGGCAGTACAAAAAACAGATTTGAAAAAGTTAATAACTTTAATGCAAACAGTGAAATAAATCTTTTTCTGCTAAGCCTTAAGGCAGGAGGTACCGGATTGAATCTTACCGGTGCTGATACTGTTATTATTTATGATCCATGGTGGAATCCTTCTGTTGAAGCTCAGGCTACCGACAGAACACATCGAATTGGACAGAAAAAGAAAATAACTAGCATCAAACTTGTGGTAAGAGATTCTATTGAAGAGAAAATTCTTGAACTTCAGTCAAAAAAACAGGGACTTTTTAACGGTATTATTGAAAACAGTTCATCATTCAAAAAACTTTCTGACAAAGACCTTGCTTATTTGTTGAACTAAACTTTTGAAATGAAAATCCTTTGATATTATCGGGTAAAAATTGATTTTATTTATTTAGGGCAGAACAAAGCAGAAATAATTGTTAAAAATCATTCTATTAAAGATCTTAAAGGAGCTCTCAAAAAACCGGCCTTTACTGCGACAATAGAAGAAATGAACAGGGCAATTGAGAATAGAGATTATGATAGGAGTTGATACAAATAATCAGAATTTTAAATTTTTAAAATAAATGGAATTATTTCCTCTATAGGAATTTGCTTTTCAGCATATTGATACGCAGCAATATCATCGTTATTAAAACATAAAAATAAAACAAGGTTTACCTTGATGAAAATTTATATAAAAACATACGGCTGTCAAATGAATGAACGTGATTCAGAAGCTATGGCAGCTATTTTGCTTGAAAAAGGGCACAAGGTAGTTACTGATGAAAATGAAGCGGATGTACTGCTTTTTAATACCTGCAGTGTAAGAGAACAGGCTGAACGTAAAGCTGTAGGCAAAGTAGGCATATTAAAAAAACTTAAAAAGAAAAAACCTGATATTTTTATTGGAATATTGGGTTGTATGGCTCAAAGAAGAGGTGAGGAGTTATTAAAACAGATTCCACATTTAGATTTTGTGCTGGGTACTGATCAGCTGGAAAGATTGCCTGATATCATTGAACAGGAAACTAAAAAACGGGAAAAAATTGCTTATACTGAGACAAATAGTGATCTGCTTAAAGGAGTTAGGCATCACCTTAAAGGAAATAAAATTTCTGAGTTTATATCTGTTATGCGTGGTTGTGATATGTTCTGTGCATATTGCATTGTCCCTTATGTCAGGGGTAGAGAAAAAAGCCGGGCAATTGATGATATTGTGCAGGAAGCAACTGAAATTGTTAATAATGGTATTAAAGAAATTACTCTTCTTGGACAGAATGTTTCAGCATACGGCTTGAATCAGAAAACTAAAGACAGACCGACTTTGTCGCCTTTTGCGGATTTACTTTATAAATTAAATGAAATAAACGGTCTTGAAAGAATACGTTTTATCTCACCTCATCCATATTTTTTTAATGACCACCTGATTGACGCAATAAGCAACCTTCCTAAGGTGTGCAACAATATACATCTGCCAATTCAGTCCGGTTCTGACAGAATTTTAAAAAAAATGAACCGGAGATATAACTCTTCAATGTATATGGATATTGTAAATAAACTGAGAGCAAGAGACCCTGATATTACATTTTCCACAGATATTATTGTTGCATTTCCAGGTGAGGCTGAAGAAGATTTTCTTGCAACTAGAAACTTAATGAAAGAAGTTGAGTTTGATAATGCTTACATTTTTAAATATTCACCCAGAGAAGGAACTCCTGCTGCTAAGTATGAAGATCAGATACCGCAGAAAGTAAAAGAGGAACGAAATCACCTTTTGTTATCGGATTTATCTGATATTACTCAAAAACATAACAAAGCTCTTGAAGGTAACACTTTAAAGGTACTGGTAGAAGGTCCAAGTAAGCGTAACTCTGAACGATGGACTGGAAGAACTACAACAAATAAAGTAACTATATTTGAACCGGAACCAAAAATAAAACCCGGCGATATCATCCAGGTAAAGATTGATAGAAGTACTTCAATGACCTTGTTTGGGGAAATAGTGAATTAACAAATCATAATTAAACTGTAGAGTCAGCGAAACTTTAGTTGGTTTGGACTATGTTCTTCGATCTTCGTCGGCGCTCTCAGCTATGGTGGATAGTGGCGAACACGTACGGGCCGGAGCATACTGTCCCCTGACTCTTTGATTCCTTCTAGATTAATAATCTTTGTGTACTCTACACCTCTTTACAAGAGAGTTGTGGACAGGTATCCTATTCAAATTAATTATCCTTATTTTTTCTTCCAGTCTTTGATACTTCATTGTTCAGTGAGTAGATTCCGTTAAGAATATATTATTCAAAAGTCGGGGATTTAAACAGGGCAAATGGTAATAAGATGAATGAATTTTTAACGGAAAAACAGAAAAAATACGGGCAGAAAAAGTATATGCTTTTTTCTACTCTAAACGGTTTTTCCGTAGCTTTGCTTGCAGAGAGCACTTTGATTCTTTATGCACTGAAAGTTGGTGTTCCTGACTACATTGTTGGAATAATGTCTTCTTTTCTTTTTCTTGGAATGCCTTTTATTTTTATCGGTAAGAAAATGGTAGGAATAATTGGTGTCTCAAAAACAGTTGCTGCCTCCTGGTTTTTAAGAAGTGTTTCTACGCTTATGGCTGTAGTTGCACCAGTTGTCATTTATTATACTTCCTCATTTAACTTAGGAATTCTTTTTATCCTCAGCGGAGCATTTGGATTTTATGCCTTCCGGGGTGTGGGCTGTATTGGCTGGACACCGATGCTGGGAGAAATTACTACCGAAGAGGATAGAGGTAAATATAATTCAAAGCTTTTTTTATATTTTAATATAGCATACTTTATATGTATACTGGGACTTGTCTTTATTTTTGACTATTGGGATTCAATTGAAACGTTTCAGACAGTTCTTGTCATGGGGGGTGTTTTTGGCTGTTTAGCTGCGTACAATGTTTTTTTAGTTCCGGAAAGCAGTACACCTAAAATATCTGCTTCCGTATCACTTATAGGGGCAGCCAGCTACATTATGAAATATCCTGAAGGGCGTAAACTTATCTGGATTCAGACAATTTATTTTATAGGTGTTACCTTAACTGTTCCTTATTCAATGCTGGCGTTGAAAGAAGGCTATGGAATACTGGACTATGAGGCGATGTCATTTATTTTAATTCAGCTGGGAGGCGCAATTGTGATTTCACTAATCTGCAAAAAACTTATTGATAAAATTGGTCCGCAGAAAATTTTATTTGGGCTATTTTCTCTTATGGTTATTGCTTCAGGGATGTGGGTTGCCGCTCCTAAAGAGTTAAGTGCATGGTATACTGGTGTGATATTCGCCTTTATCGGCGCTGCTCAAATGGGAGGATATCTTTCACTTAATATTTATTTTTTGAATATTATCCCTTCATTGAAACGAGTTGGATCTACTCTGATAATTACTATAATATCAAGTTTTTCTGCCGGTATTTTCGGTGCAGTAATTGGTGCTGGTCTGCTTAAGGTACTGACATACTTTCATTTTGAATCTTTGAATTTATTTCAATGTTTTTTTGGAATTGTATTACTGATGTTAATTTGCGGAACTTTTATTATTCTCCGACTTGAGAATGTTAATATTTTTAAAGTCACCAGAGATACAATTGCCGGGATTATTAGACCTTAAATTTACTCATTACTAATGAGTTCTATGAGAGTTTTTCTAGCTTATTTCAGTGCCCTTTTATATTCGGACGGTGTACTTGGCTGCATTGTAAACAAGCGATACGCCCTATAATTAGTGTTGTCGTGTAATATTAACTCTTTTGAAATCTGAGCTACTATAGACACAACATTGCTCACCCCTCTTTGCACTTTTCACCCTTTTAAGAAAAAGTCAAAAAATAATTTTGAGTACAAATTTCATTAAATAACAAAAGTGCTCGTGCGTGAGCAGTTGAAAGTAGTGACCTAAATATATTAACCCAAGTTTGTTAGTTTAGCCTCAAAACAGAGACTAAACTAACAAGCTTGGGTTAACAGCGTCCTTATGAAAACTATTATAATACCACTTTTGACTAAAACTACTTTCTGTCATCCAGGGAAATAATTTAAAAAGCCAAAACTTTATTGACAACAGGTAAAAAATACCTTATAAAGATAATTAATATTACAAACAGCTTGTGCTGTGAAGTTAGAATGTAAAAATCGTGTTAGCTTGATATATTTAAGGGAATGCACTTTACTTAATATGTACAGAAAAACAATCGAAGGATATATATATGCCAAATCACCAAATTCGTAAAACATCTATAATCAAGAAAACCTGTTACTTATTATTATTAGGTTTATCTGTATACGGATGTGATAAAAAAAATATTAAATCGCCTGAAACCTCAGACATTATAAATTTAAAAATTGTAAAAACTGTTAAAAATAATAAGGATCTAAATTATGTAGTAATGTCTAATATATACCCTGAAGATCCATACACTATGTTCCTAACACTTAGAGGTGGCGGAATATCCACCTACAACGTATCAGATCCTGCAACCCCTGAGTTGCTAACTCATTGGGATGAAAACCCGGCCCGTCATGTAGAAGGTCAGGATAGAATAGGGGATTTATTAGTCGTAACAGATATTTCTCGGGGTGGACTATTTCTATTTGATGTTTCAAATCCAGCAAATTTGATAAAACTGAGCTATCTGAATCTTGAAGGTATCGACAACGTACTTCATGTCAAAACTCGTAAACTGGGTAATAGAATGTATGCATTTCTTTCAGGCGGTTTTCATTTTACAACAGATGAACCATCTGAATTATTTGTCGCCGTAGATATTACAGATCCCAAAACCCCTTTTTTTGTATCTAAAATAAAAACCGGTGTATTGGGACCCGAAGGAATAAGCATTAAAGATAATTATGCTTACTTAGGTGGATTTTTAAGTACAAAATTCCTTGTTATTGATATTTCAGCGCCTACTAACATGAAAATAGTAAAGACCTTAGACGAGGCACACTATGGCCAAATGGTCTCAGAAATAGGAAATGACGGTATACTTTACGCAGCCTTATGGGGTGCTGTAGATAGCGATAAGGGAGGACTTGCAGCATTTGATATAAGTGATCCGGGTAATATTGATGAAATCAACTATATATTTAGCAAAGACATGGCTAAAGCAAATAGAGTAAAGTTTCATCAAAACTATGTCTTTATGCCTCTCGAATTTGAAAAAGGTGGTGGAGTGGCTATTGTTGATAAATCAAATCCCAAAAAATTGCGCCATGTAAAAACCATTTTAGATATTCCAGGTGTGAGCAAACCGTATTGCCTAGCTCTTAAGCAAGATTATCTATACATATTCGGTTCAAAAGCAAATACTATGGTTGTAATGCAAATAATCAAGAATACCCCCCAAGTTCTCTCAGAAGTTACTGAAAATAAATAGGGAAATAATATCAACAGACAAAGCACCCAAGGCAATAGGTCCCTATTCTCAGGGAATCAAAATCGGAAACTTTGTTTATACCTCTGGTCAAATATCAATTAATCCTGCAACAGGAAAAATGCCAACAGGTATTGAAGCTCAAACAGAACAGTGTTTAGAAAATATAAAAGCGATACTTGAAGCCAGTGAGAGTAGTATATAAAATGTAGCAAAATGTTGTTATTTACAGTCAATTTTTAGAAAAAATTATCCGGCAAGAAGCTGTGTCGAAGTTGCCAACCTGCCAAAGAGTGCATTAATTGAAATAGAAGCAATCGAAATTGTGAAATAAGAAAACATAGTACGATCTGCAGTGCATGTAGAGGATAGTTAAAATTACAGATAAAAAAGAAATAACCGTTAAAATAAGCAGCTACGGCATAGGACGCAGTATAGCGATCAACTAGTGCAACTAGTAGTGCGTTCATTATATAACGTATCATTAAGTTTCATTTAATGGTACTATAGAATGATTTAGTTTTAAAGATTCAAATACATTTGTTTTAAATCCACTGTAAGTATACTGTTCATAAAAGGTACCTAAAAATCTTATTTTCGATGATTTCCTATTCAATTCGATTTGGTGTCCTTATTATAGAGCATTAAATCTGAAATCATAAATCAAACAGCTGAAATAAATATTATGTCATCACATTTGGAAAACTTTCTTTCTTTTTTACGCAATGAGCACCATGCATCTGAGCATACAGTAAGCAGTTATCGAAGAGACATTGACCAGTTTGTGAGGTTGAGCTCTATTAGTGATAACCAGGATAATACAGCGCTGTGGAGTAAAGTCTCTGTTTTGGATGTTAGAGAATATATTGTCAAATGCCAGGATGAGTGTTCAAAACGTTCAATTAATAGAAAACTGTCTGCGCTGCGTTCTTTTTATAGGTTTATGATAAGAGAAGACTTAGTTGAGAATAATCCTTTTTCAGGTATTATTTCTCCCAAAATTTCAAAACCTTTACCTAAATATATGTCTGTTAATGAGATTGATAGATTGCTGGATGCCCCTGCTCTGTATTGGCGTGAAGCACTGGAAAAAGGTCTGACTAAGAATATAGAAAGTGCTGAATTTGCGCAAAGCAGGGACACAGCTATAATGGAACTTATTTACAGTACCGGAGCGCGTATTAGTGAGGCATTAGGCTTAAATATTAAAAGTATAGAGACACTTAGTGCAGTTGTAACATTTAAAGGAAAAGGAAAAAAAGAGCGACTGTGCCCCTTGGGAAAACCAGCAGTAAAAACTCTCCGGAAATATTTAAGAATAAGGAGTAACCGTACTTCCAATAACAGGCCGACTGCTCCTTTCTTTATAAATAGGGATGGGGGTAGATTAACATCGCGTTCATTTCAGCGTTTTTTTAAAAAATATTTGATGACTGCAGGGCTCTCGCCGGATATGACACCACATAAGCTACGGCACTCATTTGCTACTCATCTATTAGATGCCGGAGCAGATTTACGTAGCGTTCAGGAGTTATTAGGACATGCCAACCTTAGTTCTACTCAGATTTATACGCATATTAGCGCGGAACATATGAAACAGATATACCGAAAAGCACACCCCCGGGCAAAGTAACACTAACCGGAACTGAATATCCAATACTGCGGAGCAGTATAAGTATCCAATTTATACCGTTCTGCGGTACAAGGAATTTTCAACCGGAGAAGGATAAAAAACACCAGGCTATTTACTGCAAAGCAGTTAATTTGAAAATTGAACATTTCTTGTTGATTATTGTATATTTTAAAAAATGTAAAAAGAAATATTTCTTTAAAAAATTGATAATTTGAAATCACAAATTTTATTTCTATCGCATTGTTTTCACACTAGATTACGAAGAACCTATTTTTTGATATATACCGAAAGATAATTTTATATTTTTTAAAATCATAAATCTGATTTTCCCTCGGGGATTATTATTGTAAATGTACTCCCTTCGCCTAATTTACTACTTACTGTAATTGAACCCTTATGAGCTTTTACAATCTGTTTAACAATTGACAGGCCCAAGCCGGTACCGCCAATATTTCTACTTTTAATTTTATCAACCCTGTAAAATCTTTCAAAAAGTCTGGGAATATGTTTTTGCCGAATTCCAATGCCTGAATCAGTTATACTAATCTGTATTTCTCGATCTACCTTTTCTACTTTTATCTTAATAAAACCATTTTTATGGTTATATTGTTCCGCATTGCTAATCAAATTAGAAAGAGCCAGTTCCAGCAGATGTTTATTTGCTGTTATTTCAGTGCTTTTGTCGCAATGAATTGTAACTAAAATATATTTTTCTTTTATTGTTTCACTATGCAGGCAAAGGGCATCTTCAATCAAATCATATACTTTATATTTAGCCGGTGAAATATTCTTCTTTTTAATTTTCTGTTCAATATTGGATAAACTCAGTATGTCGTTAATAAGTATGTTTAATCTATCTGTATGTTTTGCGATGATCTTTACAAAATGTTCAGCTTCTTCTGGGTTTTTTAACGCTCCTTTCAGCAGCGTTTCTACAGAACCTTTTATAATCGTAAGTGGCGTTTTTAATTCATGAGATACATTTGCTGTAAAATCTTCTCTAAGTTTTCTGAATTTTTTATTTAAAGATTTTTTTTTCATTAGTATAAGAATTTGTTTTTTAGATTTTTCATTGCCAACAAGTTCATAGAGCATTGCAACAAAGAAAAAATTAAGATTTATCTTGAATCGGATTTTGTTTGAATAATGCTGAAATTAAGAGCCTCAAGACTAAGCTTATAGCCGACTCCTCTAACTGTTTTAATACATGTACCGTAGTCTTTTAAAAGTTTTCTCATCTCCACTATATGTACATCGACAGCTCGTTCGGTGACAGGATAATTGTCTCCCCTAATAGCTTTTACGATCTGTTTACGTGTAAACACGGTTTCCAGGTTCTTCACAAAAAGCAGAAGAATTTCAAACTGGGAAAATGTAAGTTCTATCTTTTTCCCGGTTAATAAAACTTCTCTTGTTTTAGTGTTAACTGCAATATCTCCTGCAGTAATAATATTTACTGGAGCCTTTTTTGTGCGCCGAAGCAGTGCTTTTATTCTGGCAGTAAGAATTTTGAGGCTGAATGGTTTTACAATATAATCATCAGCGCCGAAATTAAGGCCTTCAATAATATCACTTTCAGTAGTTTTAGCCGTTAGCATAATAATAGGTATATCTTTAGTGTTATCATTGTTTTTCAATTTTTGACAAACTTCTATACCTGACATTTTCGGCATCATCACGTCAAGCAAAATCAGGTCTGGATGGTGTTTTTTTACAACCTCCAAACATTCTTTGCCACAGCTTGCACATATTACAAAAAATCCCTCTGCTGCGAGATTATACCTGACAAAGTCAAGTATATCCTCTTCATCATCCACAAGCAGTATTGTTTGATGTTTTTTCATATTTCTGCAATAAAAAATTATATTATTATTAATAATAACGTATAGGAATTGCTTCTTAAGTTATTCATAACCATGAATATTAAGCAACTATATAAAATAAAAAGATAAAAACAAGTTTTATCTTGAAACTTTAATTTTTTTCAATATCCATTATTGGGGTATTGAAATCCGTTCCTGCATCTACACAGAGGAACAATTTTTTGATTTTACAGTCATAAGGTGCGGGCACAGTAAAATCTTTTATTAAAAGCTTTTGCTCTTTGATATCAAGTTTAAGAAGTTTGACTTTAATATCTGCTTTTGTATAGAGGTAACAAATATCTTCATAATTGGCAACGCTTATTGTTTTAGTTTTAACCAGTGATTTTACTCTTTCAATATCAGTTTTAGAATCTTTAAATATTTCATTAACATCTTTGAGTGCGAATTCCAGTGCTTTAAGGACTAGAAGTTCATCTTTGGTAGAAAATTTTACTAAAGGTTCTCCTTTTTTTACTACCTGTCCTACTTTCGGAAGATAGCTGATTGTTTCTCCTTTAAGTGAAGAAGTGACTTTTAGCGCAAATGCTGGTAATGCTGAAAAAATAATTAGTAAAATAAAAAGCTTTTTCAAAATAACCTCCTATATCTATTAAATTCTATTGATCCTATTGTGCCGGTTGTATTTCAAGAATCTTATGTCCAACCTTTGTGCCAGATTCCACACTGACAATTTGCTTAACAACCTTGCAGTCAAATGGTGCAAGTATCGTGTATGAGTCAAGCTCATTTTCGGCTATCTTGATATACAGTTTTTGTTTATTTACTTCCATTTCACATTTAAAGTGTTCAACAATTGTATTTTCATGTTCTGACAGGCTAATAGCTTTTATGTTATGAAGTTTTTTAGATCTCTTAATATCGGTTTTTTTATCCTTTAGATTAGCTTCAGCAATTTCAAGATTTAATTTTTCTCTTTCAATCTTCATTTTTTGATAGTTTGGACTATATTTAATTAAAACCCCCCCTTTTTTTACAATGGATCCCTCTTGTGCAAGGTATTTAATTGTCTTACCCGAATACGCTGATGTTACATATTCAGCATAAAGAGATGTTGAAAAAACCATTGCTATCAAGATCAAATATTTTTTCATTAGTTAGTCCTTTCTGTTGTAAATATAAATTTATAAATCTTTTTCAACTTCATAAATCTGATATCGTTAATCCTTATTCTTAAATTAATACTTATATTTTTTTGTGCCCACGCTTTGAGCGTGGCAAGCAAAAAAATTGTCCCGCTTTGCGGGATGTCAAGACTTAGCTTAAGGCTTATATTTGATTGTTTTGCATCATCGGCATACGCTCTGCGATATTTGTTAAATGGTTGCTGATTCTGTCAAATTCAGTGAGAAGCTCAATATAGACGATACCTGATGCTACCTTACAATTACCTTTTTTTAGTCTTTTTATATGGTTTTTTTCATATTTTTGAGTATAAGTAAGCAGTTTCTCTCCTTTTCTCAATGAAGCTGTAGCATTTCTCTTTTCTGAATTCTCAAAATAAAGAAGGATATGCTGTGCTTGGAAGCAGAGTAGCTTCCAGACTTGTTTAAGCTCCAAAACAGCTTCTTCAGAAAGTTTTTTCCCTGATGCATTAAGCCTTTTGACAAGATTAAACATTATCTCAGCATGATCGCCGACACGTTCTGTGTCATTTGTACAGTGCATAAGCAGAGGTATCATTTCCGCTTGTGAAGAAGTTAGTTTCTTACGGGTAAGGCTAACCAGATAATCAGTAATATCAGTCTGCATTTCATCTACACCTGCTTCATGTTTCATCATTTTATCATAAAACTTATCCTCAGTCTTTCCGGAAAGGACTACATCGTTTCCAACAGAACTGATCATTCCCCATGCCTCATTCAGCATATGTCGAAGTGATAAAACCACCTGCTCCAATGCAAGAGAAGGTGTCTCAAGCAGATGTGGTTCAAGGTATTGAATTTTTATAGAATCTTCATCCTTAACTTTAATTATCATATTACAAATTTTAGCAATA
>CAZGAI010000040.1:0-13542 GCA_964523175.1 uncultured Victivallales bacterium
CACAAAAACCAATAAGAAATTAGTTTTAATTTGTGCAATTCGTGGACAAACTTTTTTTTGTATGCGCTATAAATTCTTTGAGTTATACATAGATTTTTTACCGATAAAACTCCAAATATTATTCGAAAACCGGTGCTAATTAATTTTTTAGTATTCTGGTAAAATTTTCAAGTTTATCTTCAATTTCCTGCCATTCATAATCTGAATTTGATTCTTTTACAATACCGGCTCCGGCATAAATTGACAACAAATTATCTTTAACTAAAGCAGATCTTATTCCTACAGCAAACTTTGCAGCATCAACTCCAAACCATCCAATTGGAGCTGAATATAATCCTCTCTCAAACTGTTCATTATCATTAATTAATTTTAAAGCAGCCAGTTTGGGAGTCCCCCCTACTGCAGGTGATGGATGCAGTTCATTTAAAATATCATAATCATTAATATTAGACTTCAGTATCCCTTTAAGTTCACAGAATAAATGTTGTAGAGTAGAATACTTAAGTACTGAAGGAGTCTTAGCACAAATAAAATCTGAACAAAGCTTATTGAACGAGTTTTTAAAATAATTCAGAACAAATTTATGCTCATTAAGTTCTTTTTCAGAACATAGGAGCTCTTTTTCCAGTTCAGAATCCCTAGCTATATTTCTGTCTCGTTTTCTTGTTCCTGCGATTGCCTGAGACTGAATTTCATCATTTTTCCTTTGGTAGAGATATTCAGGAGTTGCACCGACAAAGAAAGATGATTCATCGGACTGTATGCCGAATATTATTGTTTTAGGGTTATTTTTTTTTAAACGTCTAACTAATTCCCAGGCATTTATTTTATCTGCAAAAAGCATCGATTTTCGTTTTGCCAGTACTATTTTTTTTATAGCTCCAGAGTTTATCTGATCAGAAATTTTTTCAAATATCCCATCCCACTCTCCCTTTTGCGGAATTGAATAATCAGAAACAATATTAGGAAATGAATATAATTTAGAGTTATCGGAAAAATCCAATGAAAGCTTTTCAATATCAGTTTTTAAAATATCCAGCGAGGGATTACTGTTTAAATCAGGATAATGCAGATAATTACAACATAAAACAGTCTTTTTTCTAGATTTGATTAGTTCAAACCTGGGAACTAAAAATCTCACTGTTCCAAACGATCTCCAATCACTGTCAGCGCACATAGCTTTTGAAAAATTCAGACTTCCGAAATAACGGATTCCACTTGGAGATAAATATAGTGTTTTAGTAAGGTTAATGATAATTTCTGATAAATTATTAGTGTCATCATCAGAAATAACATCTGCTATCCCGATTCCGGCAGTTTCCAGGCCTGCCTGCACATCATTCCAGTAGAACAGCTTACTAAACTCTTTCTGCTTTTCAATCCATGATACTAAATCTGCTGCCTCAAGCTCAACTTCAACTCGAATAAATCTTTTATTACTTTTATTGCCGACAAAAGACTTTTTAATTTCAGACAGAATTTTATCGTAAAAAATATTTTTTATATTTAGGATCTTCATGTATAGTAAAGTCTTATTTTCTATTTTCCCAATTGTATTTTTCTCTTAATTCTTCAAATACTAATTGACCATCCAATTCTTCTACTTTATTATTTCTAAGTTCCTTTAATCTTCTTTCAGCTTCTTTAGACCAAAGTTTGTCTATATCAGAGGAAATTGGGAGATTTAAACTCCTAATCAGTTTATCAACAAAAAGCAACCTTTCTTCTGAAGGCAATGACAGTACTTCGTCTGTAATTTTTTCAGATACTATAAGCATATTATTATCTCCATTATTATTTATGGATAATATACTGCTTTTACAAATTTATTTCAATTATCTTCAACTTAACAATCCGGTTATCGGCAGAGAGAGCAAATAGGAGAAATGATTAGCTAAATAAATCTATCTCATCTGCATTTAAATAACGCCATTGTCCAACTTCAATATCTATACTTATCTCTCCAACTTTTTCACGATGTAATGAAACTACTCTATTACCAACAGCAGCAAACATGCGCTTAACTTGATGATGCCTACCTTCTGTTATCGTTAAAAACACCTCTTTGGGGCTAATAATATTTAATTTAGCAGGTAAAGTCAGTTTATTTTCTCCCTGTAATTGGACTCCATTTTTAAATTTTAAAGCCACATCAGCAGCAATAACATCACGTAAACCAACACGGTAAACTTTTTCACATTGTTTGTTAGGTGATATAATATTGAAAGACCACCGTCCGTCATCAGTTATTAAGATCAACCCTGTTGTATCTGTGTCTAAACGCCCGGCAATATGAAGTTCAGATACTTTATCAATGTCTAAATAATTGAATACAGATGGATAAGCTTCGTCGATATTTGAACAAATGGTACCGAATGGTTTATGCATCAATATGTAGCGATAGCTACGAGCTTTTAGTCTTTGCCCATTAAGAGTTATCGTATTATTTTCATGAACCTGAGCCACTACATTTGTAATAACCTCATCATTAACTACTACTTTCCCTGCATTAATAACCTGTGTTGCTTCACTTCTTATTAATTCGGTACTTTTACTTATAAATTTATCAAGGCGCATGATTAACAATCATTTGAGTTTACAGGAAAATGTTCATTTAGTTAGAACGTGTCTGAAAAGGTTTTAGACAAAACTTATCAGTAAACAGTCATCAGTGATCTGTTTTTTTAGATACTTTTCTTCTAAAATCACTTTGAGAATGTGAAGATTTTTCTCTATGATAGCAGATTAATTTTATCCAATGTTCTTCTATAGAGTCAATTAATTCTTTATCTCCACAAATTATTTCATATAGTGCCATTTTTTTCTTTATATCAGCTAGTGAATATAGTTTTTGTTGTTGGCTTAGGTGCTTTGATGACTATAAATTTCAATAGTTTGTCGCTTTCATTATACCAGCAATGCATAATGTTTTTGGGACTTTCTATAAGCATATTTTCAGATACTTCTAATTTTTCTTCACCAACCTCAACTATTCCTGTGCCTTCCAGTACATAAAATGCAACATCTACAGGCGTTTTATGCTGTTTTAATGATTCTCCCGGCTTTAGAGTGATAACTGTTATCATTGCACTATCTTTATTATAAAGATTTCTGGCATCGACTCCATGTGGATTTTTCATAATCTCAACTTCAGATAGTTTTTTTGTAATCATTGTAATCCTTTAAATTTTACTATTTAAAAGCAAATTTTATTTTTTCAGTATTTTTATTAATTTTCCATATATGTCTTCATGATATGGTACAGATATTTTCAACTCCTTACTTCTATTAACTACATATCCGGCAAAAATCTCTATTTCAGTTGGTTTATCTCTCTCAATATCTATCTGCATTGATGATTTCGAATCATGTGGTATTGTTTTAGCCCTGTCTAAGAAAGATTGAATAATGTCTTCTTTTATATTAATAGATTCTTTTTGTGCCAATTGGATTTCCTCATTCATTAGATTGATCCAAACAGATAATATTTCCTCATTTTCTACAACACTACCAATAGGAACATTATATAAAGAAGTAACACTTGCAATTGAACACACAAATATATATTTCTTCCATATTTCACTGACAATATTATCAGTAAGAATTGTATTTATACCTGCATTTTGCATTATTGTCTCAATTTCATGTTCTCTTTCGGAATTTCCATCAATGTTACCTATAAATAGCCTTGGAATTACTCCTTCAAGTTGAACGGTTCCGGGTTTAGTAATATGAGAAGCGATGTAAATGCATCCATCAAGTATAATATTTTCAGGGAATATTTTTTTTAGTCTTCTAGCATTATTAACACCATTTAGGGTACTCACAAAAACAGTGTTTTTGTTTACATTGTTTTTTACGCTTTGAGCTGAGTTTTCTAAATCTGTACTTTTGGTGCAGAATATAATTATATCAAATATCCCTATACTAGATGGATTATCTGTTACTAAATCTGCGAAAGTTGTGCATGGGGTACCTTCGATAAATGTTAATCCATTTTTTCCCAACTCATCGAAATGTTTTCCTTTTCTTTGAACAAAAACTACCTCATACAAATCATTATCCTCATAGTAGTTGGCTAAGTTAAAGCCAATATAACCACCAATACCGCCTATTCCAATTACTGCTATTCTTTTTTTCATTTCTCCTTTTCCCTTCAAACATAAAACTCACTGATTAAGTGATTTATTTAAAGACCTTGGATAAGATTATTGTTCATTATAGCATCATTGGCTTAAATGCTACACTCAATCTTTCGGAAAATAAATTTGGTAAAATTTTAACGGCTTACTATATGCAGCACTTCTATTACATCTGCGATAAATTTCTTAATATCATCGTAACTATGTGCTGCTGAGATAAAGTTTATTTCAAACTGAGATGGAGATAAGTAATACCCTCTGGATAACATTTCCCTATAAAATTCAGCAAATTTATCTGTATCACACTCTTTGACATCACTTAAATTTACAGGGGCATTTTTGCGCCCAAAAAAAATTGTGAAGATTCCCATGAAAGCTTCGCAGCACAGGTTCCAGTCATTTTTTAAAGCAACGGAGTTAACAGCATTTTGAATTTCATAAGAGTATTCTGTGCGCTTTGAATAGCCATCATCGCTTAATAGCATATTAATAGTTGCAATCCCTGCAGCTAAAGCTACCGGGTTGCCGCTTAAAGTTCCCGCCTGATATACATTTCCAATCGGAGCCAAACACTCCATTATTTCTTTTTTCCCTCCAAATGCAGCAAGAGGCATACCACCACCAATTATTTTACCAAGAGTGACTAAGTCAGGTGTTATTCCACAGATAGATGCGTATGTTCCTGCATGAAACCTGAATCCTGTTATTACTTCATCGAAGATCAATATTGATTTAGACTTGTCTGTAAGATAACGAAGTGTTTCAAGAAAATTATTAATAGGTGTAATAGCTCCCATATTACCGGCAACAGGTTCTACTATTACTGCAGCAATTTCAGAAGAATATTTTTTAAAAACTTCTTTTACTGCCTCATAATCGTTATATGGAACTACAATTACATCAGCAACTACATTTTCAGGTACACCTGCCGAAGTTGAAATATTGTTAGTAAGTAAACCGCTTCCTGCATCAACCAGCAGATAATCTGCATGCCCGTGGTAACATCCATCAAATTTTACTATCTTATTTCTCCCTGTGTAACCCCTGGCTAACCTGACAGCACTCATTACAGCTTCTGTCCCGGAATTAACCATTCTTACCATATCAAGAAATGGAATACACTTCTTAAGAAGTTCAGCCATTTCTACTTCACGGCTTGTACAGGCACCAAAGCTCAAACCTGATTCAGCAGCAGTATTAACCGCATCAACAACTTTTTTATGTGCATGCCCTAAAATTAACGGCCCCCAGGATGAACAAAAATCCATATATTTTTTTCCATCAGCATCATAGATAAAAGCACCGCTACCCTTTTCAATATAAACGGGAGAGCACTTCACTGAATCAAAGGCCCTTACAGGACTATTTACTCCACCTGGTATTATTTTTTTTGCTCTGTTAAATAGTATTTCTGAATTTTTCATATTTCTTTTTCTCTCCTAAAACGACTTTTTCTCACCGCGAAGCGCGCGAAGTTCACGAAGCAGCATAACCGCACTTGTCCGCCGTAGCTTCAAAAGCGTAGGAGGAACCAATTTAACCTCACAAAGAGGCACAAAGACTCAAAGATTTTTTTAACCGCGAATTAACGCAAATTAACACTAATAAAAAACTTGAAAACGTGTTTTCAGTTTTTTTATTTCTTCTGATAAATGAGAGTGAAATTCATAACAATTTTTTCCTCCGTGTCCCCGCTGTTGCGGGGTAAACTTTGTGCTTGCCATGCTCCGCATGGTCTTGAGTGAATGAAGTGAACGGGCGTGAGAAAAAACTCACTGGTTAATAATTTTTCTAGTAAATCTGCAAGCTTAAATCACAAATCTGCAAGCTTATCATACTGGTTTGCCCAATATGATATAACAACATCAGCTCCTGCTCTGAAAATGGCTGTAACTGATTCACGCGCCATATCGTAAAGATCGCCATATCCCTGTTGCGCAGATGCATGAATCATGGAATATTCACCGCTAACGTTATATGCGGCTAAAGGAAGCTTAACCTGCTTTTTAACCTGATTAATTATATCAAGATAAAAAAGTGCAGGTTTAACCATTAATATATCTGCGCCTTCATTTTCATCTATAATGGATTCTCTAACAGCCTGCAATGGGTCATTGTATGAAAGTTGATATGTTTTTCTGTCACCAAAAGTGGGAGCGGAGTCTGCTGCTTCACGGAATGGGCCGTACATTGATGAAGCAAATTTGGTAGAATAACTCATAATGGCAGTTTCATCAAATTTATTAGCGGATAATACATGTCTAATAGCCTGAACCTGTCCATCCATCATTGCGCTTGGAGCTACACAATGTGCCCCTGCTTCTGCATGAGAAACCGCAATTTCAGAAAGAATATCCAAGGTACTATCATTTAAAACGTTTCCATCTGAATCAACAATTCCACAGTGCCCATGATTAGTGTATCCGCAAAGACAAACATCTGTACATATTATCAACTCCGGAAAATTGCTTCTTAAAATTCTTATTGTTTTCTGTACTAATCCATTTTCATTATATGCTTCAGAACCATTCACTGTTTTTTTATCCATGCCATCCAGAACACCGAAGAGCATAACACCTGAAATCCCAACTTTAACTAAACGTTCAATAAGTTCTAACACTTTATCTATACTGTATCTATACTGGTTGAGCATAGATTTAATTGGTACTATTCTATTAGTGCCTTCTACCATAAAGACAGGATAAATAAATTTATCCGGGGGAGGAAAAGGCAGTCCAAACATTTTCCTAAAAGTACTGTTCTGACGCAATCTTCTTAATTTTACATGCGGAAAGTTATCCATATTATTACCTAATTTAATGTACAGGAATTAACTTTTAACTATATACGTAAGAAAACCTTTTCGTACACAATTTCTAATTAATATTAAATTTTCATCAGAAAATTTGCCCATGTATTTTTATAGTTTTTATAGCTATAAAAACTTAAACCAAGGGCAAATTCCAGACTAATTATTTATCATCTTTATTGTTTGATTTCAATGAGTTAATAGAGGTAGACACAGAAATAATGGAACTTTTTCATAAAAGTAGTGAAATACTGGAAAAGTTTCCTGAACTTTGGAAAAGATAAATTTTAAAATATAATTAGAAGGCCTGAAAAAAATAAAGATTGGAACTATGGTATGTTGTATTTGAAACAAACATCAACTTAATCAAAGGCTTTTTTGTGGGCCTTTTAATTATATTTTATACTCAAATTAATTATTTTCGTATCAAATAAATATCTTTATATAGTTTTATATTATGTCATTAAAACATAAAAACAGGAATATCGACTCTTTATTTCCAGTCAACTTAATACTGAAAGATAAGAAGTGTATTATAATTGGTGGTGGCAAAGTTGCAACTCATAAAGCGAGCAAACTGATTTCTGCAGGTGTTCACCCAATAATCATCAGCTGTAGTTTCACGAGCAAAATTCATGATTTTGCTAAAAAGGATCTAGTAAGCCTCGAAAAAAAGATTTTTGACAAAAAGGACCTTAAGAAAGTTTTTCTAGTATTTATTGCCACAAATGACTTAAAATTAAATTCACATATTATGGATTTATGCAAAGATGCTAACATCCTATGCTGCTCAGTTGATAAGAACTGGCATGAAAGTACTTTTATAACTCCTGCCTCCTTTAAAGAAAATGAATTAACTGTATCCATATCAACAGGCGGTAAATCCTGCAGGTATGCTCGACTGGTTAAGGATAATATCAAAAGAAGCTTATCAACCTCTGAAAATAGCGAACTGCTCTTGATTGGTACAGACCATAGATACATTCCTCTAACAGAAAGAGAACTTTTGCATGCATCAATAAACAACAATGATACTCCTAAAATGCTCTCTCTAATTATAGGAATTCATGAGTTCATGATTATAAATACATGTAACCGAATTGAGATATTCTGTCTGACAAAACCTGATAATAATATTGAAAAAATAATATTAAAACTGATGAACTTTGATATCTTAAAACATAACCTGTACTATATAAAACGTGGGGATGAAGCATTTAAACACCTAACACTTGTTACTTCTGGAATCTATTCTCAGTTAATAGGTGAAAACCATATAGCTTCTCAAATAAAAGAAGCATTTGCATTATCAGAAAAGAAACAATGGTCGGGAGGTATACTAAAAAGCTGTGTAGAGTCTGCAATATTTATTTCTAAAAAAATTAGAAACTCTGTTTCTTCAACCATCAAACCTACAGAGATTGAAGATTTAACTATTAAGTACCTTAAATCTCTTAAAAATGTAGATTTAAAAAAAGACTCAATAGCTATTCTTGGGACAGGAAAAATCGGCACATCTCTTGTTGATGAACTTCTTAAACAACATTCAGTAAATATCTCCTGGTTTTATCATGAAAATATTCCTCAAATACCCAATAGTACAAACATACAGCTTATTCCATTGAGCGAATTAAATACAAAAATTCATAAATTTGATATTGTCATTAGTGCATTGATGATTGATAAACCATTATTAACAGAAAAGAATATCACTACATCAGTAATGACAATTATTGATCTTGGTATGCCTAGAAACATAGTGGAGTTTTCCAATAATACAATAGATCTTGAAAAACTTAAATACTGGTACAGAAAAGAAATCTGCCTAATCGGCACAGTACTTCCTATATGTGAAAAAATAATAAATGAAAATATTATAAACTATGAAAAAATATTCAATAGTCTTAAAAACTGGAACAAGAAAGAGTAATCTGGCACTTATACAATCTGATAATTCCTGTAGATTTATAGAAAATCTATTCCCTTTCCTTAAATTTGAGTTAATAAAATATTTTACTCCCGGGGATAGAGATAAGATCACAGATTTGAAAACAAGTTCTGATGATTTTTTTTCTAAAGACTTAGATGAATCAGTTTTAAATAATCGGATAGACTGTGCTATTCATAGCGCAAAGGATTTATCGTATCCGGTTAAAGATGGACTGGATTGGTTCTGGCTTCCTCATAGAGAAGATTCTAGAGATGTAATAATATGCACTACCCCTATTCCAAAAAATAACCCTGTAGTTGGAGTAAGCAGTGAACGTAGAGGAAAATATGCATTAGAGCGCTGGCCAAACGCTGAATTAAAACCAATTAGAGGTAATATTGAAGAACGCATCAAGCAACTTGATGATGGTAACTATGATGTTCTAGTAATGGCAGCAGCAGCATTGAACAGGTTAAGCCTTCAGGATCGAATATCTGAGTACATTTCTCCTGATGACCTTCCACCACCTGAAGGACAGGGTTTTATTGCAGTTACTTTTAAAAAAGATAATGTACTTTTTAATGAAATCCGCAAATATTTTGTTAAACCAGTAACTTTTGCAGGTGCAGGTCCCGGAAATCCGGATTTAGTTTCAGTTGGAACTGCCAAGGCTTTAAAAAAATGTACAATCTGTCTTTATGACTCTCTTATTCCCATAAAACTTCTTGAATACCTTCCTAAGACAGCAAAAGCGGTTTTTGTTGGAAAACGCAATGGTGCTCATAGTATTAAGCAAAATCAAATTACTCAGTTAATCAGTGATTATTCAAGGCAGGGAGCAAAAGTCGTGCGACTTAAAGGAGGGGATCCTGGCATTTTCGGGAGACTTGCTGAAGAAACAGATATGTTAAATGAACTGGAACTTCCATATCGGGTTATCCCCGGTATTTCAAGCATCAATTGTGCAACTTCAGCAACCGGTCTGCTATTAACCAGACGCGATATTGCCAGAGGTTTTTCCGTAGCAACCTTCAGGCAGAAAAATAGTAAACATTTTGTGCCAATTAATAATAATGAACTAAATGAATTTACAAAAATTTTTCTTATGAGTATTTCATTTATCCCTGAATTAACAGATCATTTGATAAAAACCGGTTTATCAAAAGAAACCCCGGCTTCAGTCATATTCAATGCCGGATGTTTTGATGAAAAAATTATTTGTTCATGTCTGAGTGAAATTGTTTACGACATAAAGAATATTGATGAAACAGGACCAGGTATTATTATTGTGGGTAAAAATGCTGATAAAAAATATCTATTTAGAAACAACGGAGCATTATCAGGTCAGAGAATTCTACTTACATGTAGTGAAAATATTATTGAAAAAGCAGCTGAAAAGGTTTTAGATCATGGAGGTATTCCTATTCTTAGGCCAATGATAAAATTGCACACAAATCAGAATACTGGTCCATTACTGATGTCCTCATTAAATATTTATGACTGGCTTATTATAACTTCCCCGGGTTCGGTTAACTGCTTTATGAATATTCTTGCTGAAAATTCTATAGATACCAGGCTCATTCCAAAGATTATTGTATGCGGCAAAGGTACTTCAGATGAATTGAAAAAATACAATATTATAGCAGATGCAGTCGCTGAAAAGGATTTCGGGAGTAAAGGGCTTCTGAATATTCTTGAACGTTTTGTACCCAAAAAAAGCAAGATATTACGACTTAAATCAAACCTTGCATCAAAGACAATCACCGATACCCTGTTAAAAAAGGGTTACGGTGTAAACGAAATTGAACTTTATAAAACAATAAACATTAAGTATGATACAATTCCATTCTTTGATTCCGTCATTTTTGCAAGTTCTTCAGCTGTACACGGGTTTGTTAAAAACTTCGGAACAAATAAACTTGTAAATAAAGCTGCTGTCGTTTTTGGAAAACCGACAGAGGAAACACTTTTAAGTTATACCCCGAACTGTTCAGTAATAGTAAACTCTTCATCTACGATAACAGGCTGTATAGACCTTCTCTCCCGGCATATCATTGAAATTTGTATTAATACTATATATGATAAAAATGAAGGCAGCCTGTGATTAAATCACAGACTGCCTTCATGCATTTAAAAGTTTTAGATAATAACCCTGTTAAATTGAAAAGTTAAGTAATAGACAAACTGGCAGAAAACCATTATCCATTATATTAATAATCCCAATTTGAACACCGGTACTATTTTCGCTTGCATTAATCAGACCAAATTGAACACCGGAACTTTCTTTTTCGTTCCCATTAGCCAGTCCTATTTGAACAGTACAGCTTTCGCTGCCTCCATTAAATAATCCTACTTGGACAGCGCTAGCGTTTGAAACACCGTTTAAAACTCCACATTGAAAACCTTCAAAGATATCACCAATATTTACTGCTGATATTTGTGCTGAATTAGATCCTGTTGAGATATTAGCACCAATTGCGACCTGAAGCCCATCCATCTTAGTAGTTGATGCAACAATAGCTATATCAAGACCATAAACCTTTTGAGTATTAAACTTAGTACCAGTGATTATTCCCAGATTTATCCCATAAACATTTGCACTTCCCGGGATTGCTACTTCTGGTAAGAAGCAAAAGCGTATAGGAGTCATCGCAGTTACAATTCCTGAAAGACATAACAGAGACAATAAAACTAGTGCTACTTTTTTCTTCATTTTTAAGGTTTCTCCTTGGTTATATTCTGTTGTTTGTTAGATTAATTATAAATATTTATATTATAGAATAATTAAAATTGCAATAGTTATAGATATATAAAAGCATAAAAAAACAAATACTTAAAACTAAAGACACTCTTAATTTCATATTTTCACGATACAGTTTACGGCAAATAATTTGTTAGTTCCAGTTATTTCACCTTTATTGCCTCTGCTAAATTTAACACTAAAAGTTAATTTAAAAAGTCTTTCAGTATTTTTAATATAACCAAGCAGTAGAAGGTTAAAGAATGAATTATAAAAAACACCATAATCAAGGTAACTGAAATAGTAAAAAGTAATGAAAAATAAACTAAGAGTTTCATCTATCGTATAATAAACCCACATTATTTATTTAGTTATTATACATTCAGAGGTGGACTCTGAGGAATGGTCCAAATTAAAAGTATAAAAAAATAGAAAAACTCATTGACTGCAGCTTCAAAATAAGCTAAAAATATTAATCTAAGTGAAATTTGAAGCTTTGAAAAAATCTTATATTCATTTGATTAAAAGACAAAAACAAGTTTAACTCATGAAAGGAATATGTCTATGAAAAGGGCACTATGTGTATTATTGGGGTGTTGTCTCTTGTCGGGAATTGGATTGTCTCAGGCTCTTATTGCCGCATTAAAGGACGCAGGAGATAATAAATTTGAATATGGTGGTGCTCCCATTTGTACCTTCTCGGCTGTGGGTCATCCGTCGCTAAAGGGTGAAGATCTGGGCGATAATAAGATGGTGTATTTTCTGTCGGACGATATTACTGTGATGACTATGAAGGTTGCATTCGATCCCGATGAGCCTGCCGAGG
The DNA here is from genome assembly GCA_964523175.1 of uncultured Victivallales bacterium. Classification (GTDB taxonomy): domain Bacteria; phylum Verrucomicrobiota; class Lentisphaeria; order Victivallales; family GWF2-38-69. The sequence continues at coordinate 12,448 of CAZGAI010000040.1, forward strand.
ATAAGTATTTTCGGGTGCCAGCGCAGGGACCTATTACCTTTAATAGTCAAGGGTTTTTTAATGTGCCGCCAATATTTGGCAACAATGGTCAAAAATCTCCAGTCTTTATATTTCTGAGACACCCTAAAGACGCGTCAATTAAGCGCAGTCTATATGTCGACCAGGTGAGCGGAACCCTCGTATATGTAGGATATGATGAGCAGAAAGATGTTGGCGCTAATAATATAAATTTTATTCCGGCTGTGGCATTACCGTTGCCGGTACCTCCTGCATATCCTGCGCGGGGTAATATAACACCGATTAAGTGTTGTGGTGGTGGTGTGAGGAGGGAAGATAATATGATTACAGGAGCCCCAAACATATGGTGTTCAGGGGGAACCCAAGATCCTACTCTTAACGCATTTGCTTATCAAATGTTGACGAATCCGAATAATATGCATGTTTTAAAGCAAGGAGACTGCGACTTTGCCGGAATGCAACCACCAAAATCTGTTAGCTGGTGGAAAAATGCAAAAATCTTGACTCAGGTAAAAAATTTAAAAATACCTGATGATATTGCCGGGATTACTGGACTATATGAAGATACTAATCCTGATAAAATGAACCGAAAAACTGTGTATGTAGGATATGATGAGCAGACAGATGTTGGCGGTAATAGTATATCGTTTATCCCGGATGTTGCCTTACCTCTCCCTGTACCTCCTGCATATCCCGGATGGATGGGTATAACTCCGATTAAATGTTATAATGTGAAGTCAGGCTATATGTTTACAGGAAAACTAAACAGATGGTGTGACGGCAGCAATAAAGCTTTCTTAAAAAATTTCAGTTATTATGTTACAGAAGATTTAAACGGTAATATAAACTTAGTTCAGGGAGACTGTGATTTTACAGGAATGCCTAAGGGGGAATCTCTTACCTGGTGGACAGGTGCTGCTAAGGTATTAATTAAAAAAATTAAAAAACCCGCTGGCAAGTTGAAGGAAATTATTGACAGCTTAAACCAAGATGCAAAAACATTAGGGTTAAAATTTAGTGGAGACAGCGCCATGCATTTAGCAACGTTTATTATTAATCAAAAAAACGGATATAAAG
>CAZGAI010000041.1:0-13506 GCA_964523175.1 uncultured Victivallales bacterium
AATCGTGAAACATTAAAAAAGGTAGTAAGAAATTCCGCAGTTAACCCAAAAAAAATAGTTGCAGAATTAGGTGGAGCCAATATTTCAGTGCTTATGGATGATGCGTCATTAGTTGATGCGGTTGAAAATGTAATTGCTTCAGCTTATATGAAGCAGGGACAGGTATGCTTAGGTACCAGTATTGCTTTAGCACATGAAAGTATATATAAAAAAGTAAAGGAGATGCTCATTGTTAAGACTAAGAAGATAACATTAGGTGATCCAAATAATCCATCTACCGGAATTGGTCCAATGACAACAAAGGAGCATTTAGACAGCACCCTTTTAAAAATTGATAAATTGAAATCTATAGGTGGAAAAGTATTATGCGGTGGGAAAGTTTCTGAAAATTTCCCAACCATTCTGCGACCAACACTCATTGAAATGGAGAAAATACATTATGAAGAGATGTTCTCTCCTGTATTGATTTTAAATTCTTATAAAAATGATGAAGAATTAAGACAAATATTAAAGAGTAATCCAACTGCTTTTGCAATGCAGATATGGAGTGAAAATATCAATAAAGCAAAAATGTTAGCTGATGATATTCCATGTGGAACTATATGGATTAATTCGTTTGTCCAGATGGACATGAATACCCCGACAGGAGGATGTAAGCAAAGCGGATGGGGTAGGCAATTAGGAAAATATGGCTTTTTTGAATTTGTACAGATAAAGCATATCGGTTTAAATTTTAAAGATACACCAGTTGTAGGCTGGTTTGGTGTATAATGGTTTGACGGCCCATGTCATAACCAGTCTCAATATGGATTTAGTCCATATTGCCAGTAATACTTTCGCCCATTTATTACGAGGAATTTTAATAGCTAAAGCATAGGCAAAATACAAAGGGTATAACTAATAAAGTTAACGTAAGACTATAAGGGTGTTTTTTAAGAAAAATAAGCATATTATACCATTGGAAAAGATTTAGTTTTAATATAGTATTTTTTTAAAGTTTTGTTACCTCTAGCACTTTATGCCCAGCAAATACATTTGAACCTGAATAATGTAGAATATTTGATACAACACCATCAAACGGAGCGTAATAGCTGGACCGTTTATTAATTATAAGTTCTGTGCCTTTTAAATCCTGAATAGAGTTCTTCAAATTGTATTCTGCTGTTTGATAGTCTTTTAAAGGTATAGTAGTATTTTGTGCATATAAATTTTTTGACCTCTCGTATCTAGCTCTGTTATTTATTACCTGGGCCATCTGCTGAGCTTTTGTTATTTCATTGTATTCCGTGCTTATTTTAAAAAGCAGCTGACCTTTTTTTACTTTTTCTCCCTGCTCTACTTTTAATTCGACGATACCCTCTATCATTGGATATACCTGCGCTATAGCCGGGCCAATTTTAACCTTTCCTTTATTAAAATCTTCCAGTTTAATAACCTCAAGTACTGCATTATTATTGTCGATGTTGCCTGAATCACTTGGTGATGCTGAACCGTTGTAGCAATAAATATTTGTTACTACACCATCAAACGGGGCATAATACTTAGACCATTTATAGAGTAGCAGATCTTCTATCTTCAGGGTTCCAATAGCATTATCCAGGTTGTACTTTGCTTCCTGCACATTTTCCACTGATTGTGAGTGAGTTATACCTAATTTATGAATTCTGTTATATTCTTTTTTAAAAAACCATACTCCATTTTCACACTTAGATTTTACTATCTGTGTATAATCTGTTTTAATTTGAAATAAAAGTTGACCTTTTTTTACACTCTGCCCCAGGGTTACTTTCATGTCTACAATACCTTCTAGGTATGAAGCAACTCTTGCAACAGCAGGTTTATTTTCAGATGCGGGTTTCCCGCAGGCTATAAAGCATACCGTTATAACGCATACAATTATAAGGAGAATTAATTTTTTCATTTCCTGCCCTTTAGATTTTTGATTTTTTGTGTTTATTCGGAAGGATCATATGACAGGAAATAAAAGAACGCTATTTTCGATCAGTATGAAACTGTGGAAGATAGCGTTTTTAATCTTCGTTGATATTTTTTGTATAACCTTTACCTCGGGTAATACTGATGTATAATAAGCAGGTCTTCTGGCTTTCGGATCAATTTACTTACAAACCTTCCCATCAAAATATCTAAAGGAGTATACACTTAGTTTATTGACAGTGGTATATTTGTTTTCATCCCCGATTACAGCGGCGGGCCCGCAACGGTTTTTCACCGTTTTCCCTATTAAGTCTGATTGACACTTATTACTTTAATATAATAATATTATAAGATATTTTGTTTAATAAGTCAACCCTATATATGAGATTAAATATTTGAACATAAGAAAACAATGTTTCCTACAATAATTCAAAATTATATAGTGAGACAAATTGAAATCCGTTAAAAAAGGTGTAATATTGATAGTTACTTTTTTGTTCCTGCTTATAATTTAAGTTATTATTAATTAATATGTTATATCAACTAACCAGGAGCATATTTTTAACTATAACATTTAAATATAATTAGAAACTACTTAGAGAAGCGTTTTTCGTGTACATTCTAATTGAAAGTGAAGAATCGTAATATGAAAATTTTATTTGTAAATCCCCCAATCAAAGGCTGGACAACCCATGGTGATCATTGTGCACCCAATCAATTCCATGCACAATTAATAGCTTATGTACGTGAAAAAGATTTAGCAGAGCCATATGCAATAGATTGCAGAGGTGAAAAATTAAATATTGAAATGATGCTGGAACGTATTCAGGAAATAAACCCTGATGTGATATTTTTAGGTGAAATTCTTCATAGTACAGCCGGATTTGCTCCTATATGGTATTTTCTCGATACAGCTAAAAAGGTTAAAGCTGTTTTACCTGAAGTAAAAATTGCAGTTGGCGGTTTATGGTTTTCCGCAACATACAAAGAGACATTATTAGAAAATCCAGCTGTAGATTATGTGATTGTAGGTGAAGCAGAACTTACTTTAGAAGAGTTACTTGTTGACTTAAAAAATAAAAAGGAGGACTTTTCAGAAGTAGCTGGTTTAGCCTCCCGTAAAGATAGTGAAGTTGTTATAGGCCCTCATCGTTCATTAATACAGAATTTAGATGTACTGCCAACTCCTGCCTATGATCTTTTCCCAATGGAAAATTATGTTGGACACTCTTATTGGAAACCATTTGCTGAACTTATGACATCTCGTGGGTGTCCCGGCGGGTGTGGTTTCTGCTATGAATGGTCTCAATATGACACACGTTCTCCTTTGGATTTTACATCATGGAGAATTAAATCTCCAAATAAAATTCTTGATGAACTTGAGGTTCTTAACAAAACCCATGGAGTTAATGAAATAGTTTTTCAGGATGATGCCTTTAATGTGAATAAAGATATTGTCATTGATGTATGCAAAGGAATGATTAAACGTAAAATTGACATGCATTGGGTAATTCTAGGTAGAGCTGATGACTGGGTAAATCAACTTGATATATTACCTCTAATGAAAGAAGCTGGAATGTTTATGGGACTTCTTGGTGTTGAAGTTGCCAGTGATGAAGAATTGCTTCGACTTGGCAAAAAGATAAGCACAAAACAAATTATCCAAACTATTAGAGCATTACGCAAAGAACATGTAATGAGTATTGGTACATTTATGATTGGCTTTGAAGATGATAATGAAGTGAGTGTTAAAAAACGTTTTGAGTTTGCTGAGGAAGCTGATCCTGATATTTTCGCGCTACAGTTTTTTACTCCGGTACCAGGATCGCCATACTGGGAAAAATACATTAAAAGTGGTTGGATTGATCCTGTTAATTTAGATCTTAGAAAATGGGATTTTCAACATCCTGTAATTCCAACAAATCATTGTTCAAAAGATGATATCGGACGTTTAGGTGCATGGTGTGTACGTGAATTCTTTGGAAAACCAGAACGGGTGGATAGATTGTTTAATGAACCTTATCATGAATTAGCAAAGCTTTGTGTAAAGGATTATATTGAAAATATACGTAGTTATGAATCTCAATTAACAGAGGATGATGCACCAGTTAAGGTTATTTGGGATCCACAGGTTAAAGATATTTTCAAATTAGCTATAAGTAATATGCCCCTTTTCCAACGAAGGATAGCTGAAAAATTAGTCAGACAAAAAGCTGAATATTTAGTTAAGAGTGGAGGTTTACCATTGGTAACTGAAAAAGAAATGGTTTTGTCATTCTTTTCTGAAGTACCTAAACCATTTAAAAAACTGATGAAGAGTTTGCTCAGGGGAGTAAATGTTGATTATACTAAATATGTAGATGAAGATTAGCCGAAACAATGAATATTAAAGATACCAATAAGATAATCTGGATAGATCTAGCAGCAAACAGTTTTGATGTTAAAGATGTTCCGGAAGATTTAATAAAAATGTATCTTGGTGGTCGAGGTGTTAATTCCTGGCTGCTCAATCAACATAGTTCACCTGAGACAGATCCATTAGGCCCTGACAATCCATTGATTGTCGGGACTGGTATGTTGACGGGATTAAAAGGATTGACATTTTCCCGGACAACAATAACAGCTAAGTCACCTGAATCAGGACTGTTTGGTGATGCAAATATAGGCGGAGGTTTTGGGGTTAATCTGAGAAAAAATGGTTATGGATATGTTGTCCTTGTCAATAAAGCAACCTCTCCCAAAATAGTAGTAATTAATAAAGATTCGATAACAATTGAAGATGCTGATCACCTATGGGGAAAAGATACTCAAGATGCACAATATGATATTTCTGCATCATATCCTAAAAGTGAATCTTTATGTATAGGACCTGCCGGGGAGAATCAGGTTGTTTATGCGTGTGTAATTAATCGAAAAAAAAATGCAGCGGCACGTTGTGGTATGGGTGCTGTTATGGGATCAAAAAATATAAAAGCAATTGTTGCAGCATATTCTGAGGAAGAACTCGAAGTAGAAAATGAAGCAGAATTTAAAGGTTGTGTTCGTAAGATAAACAATTATCTAAAAGATGAATTTCTTACTGACCGTCTTAAAGAATTTGGTTCTAGTCACCTCTATGAAATAATTAATGAGAGCATAGGTTTTGGCAAAGTCAGAAATGGAAGAACATTAGCTTTTCCTGAAAATGAAAATTTCAATCATGAAAAATTAAAAAAGTATCATACTAAACGTTCAGGTTGTCAAAACTGTGTTATTGGATGTCATTTTGAGTATAAGTATAAAGATATTATAAATGAGGGGCCTGATTATGGTGTGATCGCTCACTTTGGTCCAGTTTTAGGGATTACCAGCCTGGAAGACACATTAGTTTTGAATGATGTGGCAAACAGGTTGGGAATAGATGTATCTTCCTCAGCTAATATTATAGCCTGGATGATTGAGTTATATCAAGATAAACTAATTGATAAATCAATGACAAACGGCTTAAAACTCAATTGGAATGATGCTTCACTAGTTAAATTACTTTTAGAGCAGATTGCTGAACGGAAAGGATTTGGAAACTTCCTTGCAGAAGGTCCTAGAAATATGTTAGATCGTTTGCCAAAGGATGCTGATAAATATTTGTGCTGGACCAAAAGACTAGTTCAATCAGACCCTGCTGATCTACGATATTTACCCGCTTTTGCATTAAGTAATTCTGTGGCTTCAAGAGGTTCAGACCATCTTAGAAGTCGTCCCATATGGGTTGCATTTGAATTTCCGGCAGAAGATACGAAAGATGTTTACGGTCGAGAGTTAGATTCTGAAGCCATGTCCTATAAAGATAAACATGAAATAGTATATTGGTGGGAACACTACCTTGCAATATTTGATCTATTGGGTTTATGTAAATTTATGGCATTTCATAGTTTACCTCCAGGTATACAGTTTTCTTATTTTACAGAACTGATAAAATCTGTATTGGGAATTGATTTTACTGAAGATGAAATTAAAACAATAGGTGAACGGGTAATTAATATTGAACGCCAATGTATTACTCGAGAAGGTATTGGTCGTAATGATGACTATCCAAGTGAAAGAGTATTTTCAAAATTAAAAGATACAGATGGTGTAAGAGAAGAAGATATTGAAGTAGCACTGGATAAAGATAAATACACTCAAATGCTTGATCAATATTATGAGATTCGCGGATGGGATTCTGATGGCAGAATAACAGATGAAACGAAAAAAAGATTGTTTTTAGATAAAACAATTATTCTTTAGTATTTTCAACAGGAAACATTTCGAAAGATTATGCCCAAAAAGATTTTGTGCCAGGCTTTAATTAACTCGTATAATTAGCAAATACGAATGCATACTGAGCCCCATTAATCACCTCTTTCGCCTGATAAATGAAAAAAGAAGATAAAATGCAAGGACAGCAGAAACTATAAAACCTAACACACCCCATCCTTTAACAATATGGCCAACCTTTGAATGAGGCAGAAAAAGAATAAGTGTATGAGAAAGGAGTAAAGCAACCAGAATAATAGATGTAGACAAACGCATGCTTAATCTATTTATTGCCTCCAGCATTTTATTCTGTTCTATGTCAAGCTTAAATTTAATCTTTCCCAGTTTAGCCTGCTTAAGGAGAATATTAGCAGTTTCCGGTAGTTCAGCAAACAGTTTCATATAATCTTCTGCGGCATCACCTAAATTAGATAGGATTTTCTTTTTACTGAAACGCTCAAAAATAATCTTTTTGATATAAGGTTCAGACATTTGAACAAATTCCAGTTCAGGGTTAAGGTCATGCGCTACAGTTTCAATTGAAGCAAGAGATTTCATTAGAAGAAATAGGTTAGGTCTAATATGAAGAGCGTGCTCTGCGAGGATTTCCATTACTCCTTCTACAAAAGAGCCAAAGGTGACTGGCCCAAGGGGATGAATCAAACATTCATCAACTAAATCAGCCATGTCTCGCTTAAGCAGTTCTCTATCAGGTTCTTTTTCATAGGTAGTAAACTTCAACATACTCTTTGCTACTTTAAAACCGTTCCTATTAATGACATTAAAGAGAAACATTGCAAAATTAATGCGATCATCAACCGTAACTTTACCCATCATACCAAAATCAATAAAGCAAAATACATTATCAGGAAGAACAAAAATATTACCCGGATGAGGATCTGCGTGAAAATAACCATTTACAAAAATCTGCTTTAATAGAGACTCAGTTCCTCTTTCTGCTATAAGTTTTAAATCATATCCTTCTTTTTTAAGTCTCTGCTGGTCATGAAGTTTAATTCCGTTAATAAACTCAAGTACAAGTAATTTACTTGTACTTATTTCCAAGTATGTTTTAGGGGCATGTATTGTATCATCATCAGCAAAATCCTTGTTAAAACGTTCTGTTTGAGACAGCTCAACCTGAAAATCAAGTTCTTTTTCAATGCTTCTTTTAAACTCTTTAACAATTAGACTTGGTTTTTGGAGCATAACCTCATAAATATGTTTTTCCATCAATTGAGCTAAATGATAGAGAATTTCAAGATCAGCCGTTATTTTTCTTTTTATTTTAGGCCTTTGAACTTTAACAACTACATCATTGCCCTTGTATACAGCTCTGTGGACCTGTGCTATTGATGCAGCAGCTAAGGGGGGTTTTTCAAAAGAATCAAAAATTTCTTCAGGGAGTTTTCCTGTTTCTTTCATGAAAATATCTTTAATACAATCATAAGAGAAATGAGGTGCATCATCCTGCAGTTTATATAGTTCTTTAGAAAAATCTAAGGGTATTAGATCAGGCCGGGTAGCTAAAATCTGACCAAGTTTAATAAAGGTAGGGCCAAGTTCTGCTAAAATCATTCTAAATTTGACTGGTGCAGAAAGCTTATTTAATTCATGTTTGTTAAGTTCAGTTATCGAAATCTTATTTTTATGTATAAATTTATGAAGCCCGGCCACTACAAGCTTATCACCAAAGCCATATTTAATAAGCACATGAAGAATCTCACAGTAACGTTTATAGTTCCTATAGCTGTGGGTTATTCTTTTTAATTTTTTGATTCTGATCATCTATAACCTCCTTCAACGTAGAAATTTTATTTTAGAATAATTATATTGAGTTTTTAAAAAAAAATCAATATCTTTAATGAATTAAATCTATTTCAATAAAGATATTGAGCAGTTGAAATGATATTATGCTTATAATATAATATCTTTTAGTGATAAAAAGGAAGAGGGATTGGAACTGGTTTACGATTTTTTTGCTGAAAAAGTTCTTGATGGTCACATGAGTTTTAAACTATCTACATAGCAATATATTATCAATACTATTAAATACCATGCTGTAGTCTTCAACAGACCAGCATAATGAAAGACTGGAAAAATAAAAATGAACGAAAGCCTAACTCAAAAAACAGCAGCACTTCACTCTCGATTAGCCTCTTATATCAAATCTATTCCTACCGATAAACGTAAAGATGCTTTATCTGAACTTGAAAAGATCATAGGCGATTTTGATGAAGTTGACGATTCCGCAAAAAAAGACGTTATGAAGATGCTAAAAGAGTTGGTTAAAGAATAAGTTTTATTCATTAAATATGTAATATAAATCCTTTAATATAATACTTTTATTTTAAACTAAAGGATTTATAAACTTTTTTAAAACCTAGCTTGACAAAGAGTAAACTGTTACGGTACAGTCGACTGTATCAGGTACATATGTGAATTCTCCATCCGTATTATCTCTAGGATAGCAGAAAAAGCCGTACTTCTGAGGAGTGTTGCTGTCAGGAGTAGCCGCTGAATGAAGAGCCTCTACATAACCTGTATTTGATGGACTGGGAGTATTTGTATACTTCCATTTTTCCCAGCCATGCCAGTTTGTCGTTTGTGCAGTTTTAGTACCAAAAAGCTGAGTTCCTGTTTTTGGGAGGGATTGAATAAATGGCAGATAACTGTCCGGAACCCAATTTCCTATTATGATGCTACCAGGATTTTGGGTCCATACTTTATTTGGCCCAATAACTCTGACCATTCCTATAGGATAGTCCCTGCTGTTCCATGGGCATTTTACCATATTAGGCCAGATAAGAGCACTCCATAAATAATCTGTCTCTAAAGTCAATGCTTTCTTCACACTTGAGATACTCTTAATTCCATACTCATGATCCTTAACACAACCTTTATATGTTCCTACATTGGAAAATTTCATAGTTAAAGGGTATGAATATTCATCTATATAGGACAGATCTATTGTATAACTTTTAGATGAGGTAGTATTTGCTGGATCATCATAATTATACTCAAAAAATGAATACTGTGCTGTCGCATCAGCAGAATAATTGAACGGATCCGGCATAGTTGGTGTTTTACTCTTATTCAGGCTATTATTCAGTTCTTTATCAGATATATATACCCTTCGGGCAGCAACACTCGGCTTGCTGGCTTTCTTCAAAGTCAGAGAGAACGTACCTCCCTTACCTTTTTTTGGAGGATACAATTTTGCTACCGGGGGAGTTGTCACTGCTGGACTTAAACCCATATCCCAGTCATAAATATATACAGGGTTGCCTGAGTTATTAATGATCGTAATAGTTTTACTCACAGCTGCTGTCAATGTAAATGAGCCTATCAGCAAAAAACTAATAAATAATAAACTTAATATTAATAATTTTTTCATGATATATTTTCCTTTATTTTCTGTTCTATATATATATTATACACTATGTAGCATATAAATTCAATATATTAAATTTTTTATTTATTAAATATCAGTAATGCTGATTAAACTATGATATTTTTCACTTTATCATAAAGGGCCTAAATATTTCAACATGCCATCTAATCATCTCTTTACCAAGTTCTTTTAAGCTTTGAATAATACAGACTAAATCCCTTATTTCGCAGAAAGTACAGTAGAGATTCTATTGACATCATTATAGCTGTCAGGTATAATGATGTTAATAATATTGAAGTTTTGTTGTTTTTTTATAAAAGCCGGATTTATGAAATATAAAAACTATATTTTACCTGTAGGAATAATTATTACACTGATTATTTCAATCTTCGTCCCTTCTCCCGGGATATATGTAAAAGAGCATAATGGAATTGAGATATCTGTCATAGCTATTTTTTTAGTTTATGGATACACTCATAACTTTAGTGAATTTCATTCAGGTAGAAAATTTTTAAAAGGTCTTATTGTAGTTTCAATTATAAACCTCATAGCAGCGCCGTTATTAAGTATGGGGATTTCACCTTTACTGCTTCCCATCAGTGCCGGTCTGGGATTGATAGTTATGTCGTGCATGCCGCCAACTCTATCCTCAGGTGTAGTTATAACAGATGTAGCAGGAGGCAATATAATCCTTGCTCTCATCTTTACGATAGCTTTAAATATTCTTGCTCTTTTTACTATACCAATAATGCTCTCTATTGGTTTAGGTTCAATATATCCGATTGGCATATCACCGGTCGTACTGTTTTCTAAACTGCTATTGATTGTCTTTATACCTTTTGCACTTGGAAAAATTATAAAACTAATCACAACGGCCTTTATGAACAGTAGAATAGTAAAAATTATCCCCACACTATGTATACTTCTGGCAATATGGGCCAGCATGTCCAATTCTGCCGATTCTTTAGTAATATTTACTATTAAAGATATATTACTGATTTTCGGCGGTGCTCTAACAGTTCACTGCATACTGCTTCTATTAAATTATTCTGGTGGAACATTTATAAAGTTGAACTCAGCAGATAAAAAAGCCATGGTATTTGTAGGCTCACAAAAGACACTGCCATTAGCTGTATTTGTGCTTTCCACATTTTCTATAATCAACGCAGCGCCCATAATCGTATGCATCATTTTTCATTTTACTCAGTTGCTACTTGATTCACTGATAGCATCAATTGTAAATAAAGACCCCATATAATAAATATTGTAATAAAACGATTTATATTGTATAATGTTTTTGAAAGGAATTTATAACAAATGAATGAAGCATTAAATATTATTAAAAATCCGCTTCTAACTTATGAACAAAAAGTTATTGGTTTAGCAAGAGACGCTGAAAATAGCTTATCTGTACTGAAAATTCCAGCAAAAACTCAAGAGTATAGAGATAAAAAGATCATTTGCGACCTTTACGAAGGCTCCGCACCATATCGTCCAAGGTATATACTTCCAGATTACGAGAAATTTATGGAATCAGGAAGTAAATTTTTAGACCTAAAGCCACCTACTGATATATGGGAAGCTGTAAACAGTCTGCTTATCCTCTATAAACACGTACCTTCAATAACCAGCTATCCCGTATACATTGGAAACATAGATTACTTATTGGACCCGTTTGTTAAAGATATAAATGAAGCTTATAAAGCAATAAAACAGTTTTTAACACATATTGACAGAACACTTACTGACTCTTTTTGCCATGCCAATATCGGACCTTTAAAGACAAAGGCCGGAACACTTATATTAAAAGCTGAACGAGAGTTGGAAGATTCAATCCCTAATATTACATTAAAATATGGTAAAGATACTCCGGATGACTTCACCCTGGATGCAATACTAACAGCACTTAATATAGCTAAACCCAGCTTTGCAAATGATGAAATGTTTTCATCAGAACTGGGCAATAATTATGCAATAGCAAGCTGCTACAACGGACTTCAGATAGGTGGAGGTAGTTATACACTTGTTCGACTCAACTTAGCAAACCTAGCAAAAGAAACAAACAGCTTAGACGAGTTTATGAACAGTATATTGCCGGAAGCAGTAAAACTGCAGGCAGAATATATTGAAGAAAGAATCCGATTCCTTGTAGAAGAAACTCCTTTTTTTGAATCAAACTTTCTAGCTAAAGAAGGACTAATCTCAAAAGATAGATTTACCGCTATGTTTGGGCTTGTCGGCCTAGCCGAATGTGTAAATCATTATATAGATAGCAGCAGCCAGGAAAAAAGGTTTGGACATAGTAAAAAATCAAATGAATTGGGGTTACAGATTATAGACAAACTTAAACACGAAGTAGATAGATTCTCTTCAAAATACTGCTAAGTTTCAAATAGCAATTTCCTATTACATGCACAGGTGGGCATTAGTGACGATAAAGGGATTACTCCCGGATGCAGAATACCGATCGGAGACGAACCTGAACTTTATAAGCAGATACAAGTCGAAGCCGAGTTTCATAAATTTTTCCCATCAGGCATTGGCAATGTCTATCCATTTGAACCTACGGCTAAAAATAATCCGCAGGCAATACTTGATGTATTAAAAGGTGCATTTAAACTTGGAATGAGATATTTTTCTATTCACTCATCAGATGCTGATGTTATCAGAATCAGCGGTTACCTGGTTAAAAAATCAGAAATAGAAAAACTTAATAATGGAAAACAGGTATTAAGAGATACAACTGTCCTTGGCAAAGAAGCAGTTGAAAATTTAAATATTCTTGAACGGAAGGTAAGATGACAGAAGGAATAATAAATAGCATACTACCCTTCAGCAATGTTGATGGCCCCGGGAACAGAACTGTTGTTTTCTTTCAGGGTTGCAATTTTAGGTGTACTTACTGCCATAATCCAGAAACAATCGGCAAATGCATGTTATGTGAGATATGCCAAAAAAGCTGTCCGGCTAATGCTTTAAAAATAAATAACGGTAAAATGTACTGGTTCGAAAAGCTATGTCAAAACTGTGACAAATGCATTACTATCTGCCCAGTTAACAGTGACCCGCGAGCTGCAGTATTTTCTGTAAACCAGGTAATTGAAAAAATTAAAGAGACAGCCCCTTTTATCTCCGGAGTAACCTTTTCCGGTGGAGAATGTACATTACAGATGGAGTTTTTAAATGAACTGGTAAAAGCAGTAAATCATCTTGGTCTAACCACATGTATTGACACAAACGGTTCAATTCCATTATGGGATTACCCGGAATTTGTCGAAGATTCAAGCATGTTTATCCTGGATGTTAAATCTTTCAGCCCCTGGAAACATAATGTTCTGACTGAATTCGATAATAAAAATATTTTAAAAAATCTCTATTTTCTAGGAAAGACCTCTAAACTCCAGGAAGTACGCACTGTTATCGCACCTGATGTATTGGACAACGAAAACACCGTAAGGAATGTAAGCAGGATCATAGCAGAGGTTAATCCGGATTTACGCTATAAACTAATTAAATGTCAACCCCACGGCCTGCACAATAATTTGCTTAAAGCCTGTCCGCCATCAGACAAATATATGGATTTTTTACAAGGTATAGCAATTAAAAATGGATGTAAAAATATAATAATAACATAACCTAATCAAATGCTAATTTGAATTAACAACCACGCCCATAGGCCGGGGTTGTTTGTAGTCTCACGAAAGGGTTGCGCGAAGTCCCCCCGCACCCATGATAACGGCTCAAGCTATCGGCTATATGCTAAAAAGAGAAAAGAATTTTAGATTTTGCCTGTCTCATCCTGATGCAAAAATAGATAATAATATCGCGATAAATGCAGTTCGCAAGGTAGTCCAGAGCTCAGTACTTTGAATGGGATGGTTTGTGTAATTAATCGCCCATATTTT
>CAZGAI010000042.1:0-13480 GCA_964523175.1 uncultured Victivallales bacterium
CAAAATGGAGGGAAACGCTCTGTCGTTTCCATGCACTGCGCATGTTTTGCAATTATCTATTATTTACAATTAAATTTTCAGGACTACATAATGAGAAAATCTGTTTTTGTTTTACCAATATTAATTGTAATTTTAATGTTTTGTTCTTTTTCTGCCCCAGCCGAACCGTTATCTGGTGATCAGGCATTTTTATTCAATATGAAGGTCGTGAATTCAAATAAAGTTGAAGCTATTTGGAATATTGCAAAGGGATTTCATCTGTATAGATTCAGTCTTAGTATAGCACTTGCCAGTAATAATGGGACAGAACTTGGAAAGATTGTTTACCCCAAAGGAATACCTAAGGAAAATGATATTTATGGGAAATATCAGGAATATGAAGGAAAATTAGTAGTTGATATCCCTATAAATAAATGGGGAACTGGAAAAACCGAATTTGTTGTTAAATATCAGGGCTGCGAAGGAGATTTAAGATGTTATCCTCCTGTCACAAAAATAGTGCCAATTTCACCCCCTGAAAACATCGATAAATCCAGTTTAATACCGCAAACAGGGCAAATTGAAAAACCAGGACCTTCAAGTATTTTATCTCCAACTTTGAGTTCTACTAAAACAATACTTCAGGGGAATAATATTTTATTAATACTCGGGAGCTTTTTTGTATTTGGATTATTTCTTTCTCTAACACCCTGCGTCCTTCCTATGATTCCAATTCTTCTCGGCCTGATTATAGGACAAAAAGACGCAACAAAATATAAAGCCTTTCTTCTATCCCTCAGCTATGTATTGGGTATGGCAGTAACATATGCTGTAGCTGGTATGATTACAGCTGTTCTAGGCAACAGCGTACAGTCAATATTACAGAATGTTTGGGTAATTTCTGCATGTAGCTTAATTTTTGTTCTTTTAGCTCTAAGTCTTTTTGGCTTATATGAAATTCAGCTTCCATCATTTTTGCTTAATAGACTTAATAAAAGTGCTAATAAAACTAAATCAGGTTCGTATATAGGTGTATTTCTTATGGGTGTAATAAGCAGTCTTATTGTTTCTCCGTGCGTAAGTGCACCTCTGGCTGGTACTCTCATATATATTGCTTCAACCGGTAATATTCTGCTTGGAGGCAGTGCCCTGTTTGTTCTTGCTTTGGGTATGGGAGTACTGCTTATAATTGCAGGTACTTCCGGAGGAAAATTATTAGTTAAATCCGGTGGTTGGATGCAGAGTGTCAGATATTTTTTAGGCGTTGTAATGATAGCTTTTGCTATATGGATGCTCGCTAGAGTTATACCTTCCGGCTGGACTAACATGCTGTATGGGCTGCTTTTAATTGGTATAGCCATTTATATGGGAGCTTTAGAACCTGCAGACCAGAACCGTTGGAAACGTTTTGTAAAAATGATAGCTTTTTTTATTCTTGTAACAGGTATTGGAATATTCCTTCTTTTTTTCAACCCTGGAACTACTCAGGTATCCGTACAAACCACCAGTTCACAGGTTGTAAACAGTAAAAATGAAACACATAAAAATTCACTTTTCACTAGAGTCACAACATTAGAACAGATGGATAAACTTATCGCTAAGGCGACAAAGGAACATAAACCTGTAATAGTAGATTATTATGCCGACTGGTGCATGGCTTGCAAAGAAATGGAAGCAACAACATTCAAAGATGCAAATGTTAAGTATTCGCTAAATTCATTTGTCGCCATTAAAGCTGATGTTACTAAAAATAATGCAGACTCTTCTGCTTTGAAAAATAAATATGGGGTATTTGCACCACCTTATATTGTTTTTCTGGCGCCTGACGGTAAAATAATTAGTCAGCTGAGTATAGCTGGAGAAGTAAGTGCAGATGATTTAAATCAAAATCTGCAAATGATACTTTCAGTTTATACTTCTAAATAATCAACAAGTGAAACTTGTCTTATTCTCCCATTTTGATAGAGAAGTTGGCTTTATTGTCTATCAAAAAATGATAGAACTTTAAATAGGGTATTTTTTATAGTTATCGGAACATGTATGGGCGCAGGCTTACTTGCACTTCCGATAGGAACAGCCAAATGTGATTTTACTTTTTCAACAGCACTAATGTTCGGATGTTGGGTAATTACTTCATTAGGGGCATTCTATATTTTGAAAGTTACACAGTGGCTGCCTAAAGGGGCAAATATTATTTCAGAGGCAAAGGCTACTCTCGGCAAATGGGGAGAAGCACTATCCTGGCTGCTTTATCTTATTTTATGCTACTCTCTTCTCTGTGCATATATTGGAGGCGGAAGCGATATTTTCAACTTTTAACCAGCACGTTTAGAGCTGTTTACAGTCTAAACATGCAAATACTATAAAAATTGCATCGTAAAGAAATTGAGAATAATGATTAACTATAAGATATTTCTCCTTTAATTCTTTTAAGTTTATTAATATCTGTAACCTGGTATTTTAAATCTGAAGCCGAACTGCCAAGTGATAACTGCACTTCACTAAACTTATTAACAGATCCGGAAGCAGAACAATGGATATCTCTCACACCAGTTTTTCTAATTATTTTAGTAACATTCTCAGCAGTTACTCCACTTCCTGCCATTACAGTTATTTCTTTGCCGAATTCTCTGTAGACGGCAGTAATCTCATCTAAACCTGAAATAGCTTTATCCGCCTGCCCTGAAGTAAGAATTCTGTCCACCCCCATATCAACCAATGATTTAACTGAGTCTCTGTAATTTTTTGCTAAATCAATAGCTCTATGGAATGTAACACATAATTGTTTTTGCTTTGCAAGCTTTATAAATCTTTCTGTAGTTGCTAAATCAATACTGAAATTTCTATTCAAAAAACCAATAACAACTCCATGAACTCCCATGTCTGAGAATAACTGGACATCATACTCCATCCCTTTTATTTCTTCATTGCTGAAGTAGAAGTCACCGTCTCTGGTTCTTATCATAGGATGGAGAGAAATATCTGTATTTTTTTTTGCATATTTTACAAGCCCGGCAGATGGAGTAATACCTCCAACAGCCAATGACCCACATAATTCGAGCCTATCAACACCTACCTCATTTGCAATAAGTACTGATTCGATATTATCTATACATACTTCCAGTTTGATATTATTTTCCATTAACTTCCCTTAATCTATATATTAAGCCTGTTCTTTTACAGGGACATCCATGCCACTCCTGTCTACCCAATAAAAGACCGGAACGCTTCCTTTATAGCTTATAACTTTATAATTAGACGGCCCACGAAAACTTTTGATTAAATCTGATTTTATTTCAAAATTTATCTTTTGCAAAGCTAAATTTTGAGGGGAACTTTCTCCTTTTTGACGTAAAGATTACGTAATTCTCCTTCTTGACTGATAAACGAAGTTCCTTCTTTTTTAACGCATGCCTGTCTAAGTCAAAATCAAATAAATAAGGCGTACTGTTTATTAACATTTTATTTGCTCCTGAATTAAAGTTTAAGATCTTTACAGTTAATATGTTGTATTAATTATTCAGGAGCAAAAAATTTAGTGAAAAAATTAAGTTTAATTAGAAACTGCTAAGAAAAATCTTTTCGTGCAGCTTCTAATTAACATCTTTATCAATTGCATGAATTGTTACTTCATCGAGATAGCCGCCTTTTAATGCTTTAAAATCTTTAGCTGCTTCATATACTGCTTCCTCTACAGTCATGCCCATTTTTATATATAGTACAACTGATCTGGCAGTTCCTGCCCTGATAGTCATTTCACCTGTTATTATTCCGTAAAAGCTGAATCGTTCCCACATTTCTGTCATTAATAAAAATATTAAACCTTTTGGATGACGTAATTTTTCCATAAAAACTACCACCTTTTTTATTAAATAAATATTTCAATAATATAATATTCTCTAATTTTAGTTATACTACTATATTATTGCAATAGTTTTTTTATTATTAAAAACATCCAGTTGTTAGGCTCTTGCTTTTATGCTTATATATAAATACTTTTTCTTTTTACTTAGTTTTAACAATGGAGAAAATTCTATTGTTAATTTTAGGAATATCAGATATAATTGAATCTGAGGAGAATTATGCTCATGAAATGTTGTGTCGAAACAAAATGTAACAGCTTACTAAAAATGATTAAATCCGGTAAGTTGAATGATTATCTTTTTGAAGGTAATTTCGGTATTGAAAGAGAAAACATAAGAGTTGACGATAAAGGTGCTATCGCAGAAACAAAGCATCCAAAGTCATTTGGGGAAAAACTGTCCAACCCATACATCACTGTTGATTTTGCTGAAAGTCAAATAGAACTGATAACTCCGGCGTTAGAAAGTATACCTGAAGTTCATGGTTTTTTAGAAAACCTTCATGATATTGTATCATTAGAACTTCAAGATGAATATTTATGGCCGCAAAGCACTCCACCAAATATAACAAATGAAGATCATATTTCAGTTGCTGATTTTGAAGATGGAGATGCTGGCAAACATGCAGCAGAATACAGAAAGCATCTGGTTGATACCTACGGAAAAGTAAAACAGGTTTTATCGGGTATTCACTTTAACTTTTCATTCAGTGATAATTTTCTGCAAAAAATCTATTCTGAGTCAGGTAAACAGCAATCTATTTCCTTTAAGGATTTTAGAAATGAAATCTATCTAAAAGTGGCTAGAAGCTATACTAGATTTCGCTGGATAATTATTTATCTCCTGGGCGCCAGCCCTTCTATTCACGAAACATATACAGAGGGCGACAAAGGCAAATTAAAAAAAATTAATGATGCATATTACCTGAAAGAAGGAGTTTCTTTTAGACAAAGCGATTTTGGATATAAAAATACAGAAGATCTTTTTGTTCCCCTGGACAGCCTTGAATGTTATCTGAAAACAATAGATAAAATGATAGCTGACGGAACCATTATAGAAGCAAGAGAATACTACAGCCCTGTAAGATTGAAAGCTAAAGATAATAGTAACTTACTGGAATCATTGAGAAGTAACGGTATTGAATACCTGGAAATACGGACTATAGATCTGAACCCTTACTGCAAAACCGGAATTGATATAAAGGATATTTATTTTTTACATGCATTTATGATTTACTGTCTACTCAGAAAATGCAAGTCCAACAAAGACTGCATTTTTACAGAAACAGATAATTCCGATGCAAACTTTAACCAGGAACTGATAGCAACTCAGGGGCAGGATAAAAATCTGTTGATGAAAGATAAAAGTTCCAACAAAGATGCTAAAGAATGGGCTATTGAAATATTAAACGAAGTAAAGGAAATACTTCGTTTACTTGGCTGTGATAATCAAAAATATGCAGAATCAATAAACTTTGAACTTGCTAAAATTCTGGACGGTTCTAAAACATATTCAAAAATGCTTATTGAAGATATTAAAAAAGATTCATTTATTGGTTTTCACTTAAACAAGGCAAAAGAATATTTGATTAACAGTAGAAACAGTGAATTCCTATTCAAAGGCTACTGTGATCTTGAACTTTCAACACAAATTCTGATTAAGTCTTCTATAAAACGGGGTATATCTTTTAAAATTCTGGATAGAACAGACAATTTCATCAAATTATCGAATTCAAATAAAAGCGAAATAGTTAAACAGGCAACTAAAACTTCAAAGGACTCGCTTATCAGTTATGAAATAATGGAAAACAAAGTAGTAACAAAAAAATTGCTTGATACAAATAGCATAAGTGTTCCAGCTGGGAAGAACTTTACATACAAAGACAAAGCTCTCGAATCATATATCAATTTCAAGGATAAACTGATTGTCATCAAACCTAAATCAGAAAATTTCGGCATTGGCATTACTATCTTTAAGACTTCTTTTTCTCTGTCCGAGTTTGAAACAGCTGTTAATCTCGCATTTCAAAATGGCGGTCCTATAATTATTGAAGAATTTATTGCCGGAGAAGAGTTCAGGTTTTTTATAATTGATAATGAAGTTCTTGGCATACTGCAAAGAATTCCTGCCAATATAACAGGGGATGGAGTTCACTCCATAGAGGAACTGGTTGAAATAAAAAACCAGGACCCTCTAAGAGGTAAAGGATATAAAAAACCTCTTGAAAAAATAAAACTTGGCACTTCAGAAAAAATGTTTCTTGGACAATATGGAAGAAAAAAATCTGATGTACCGCCTAAAGATGAAATTATATACCTTAGAGAAAATTCTAATATAAGTACCGGAGGAGACAGTATAGATTACACTGATAATATACCTCAGGCTTATAAAAACATTGCTATAGAGGCCGCTAAAACTGTCCATGCTAAAATATGCGGAATTGACATGATTATCAGTGACACTTCTAATGACACCCCTACATGTAAGGATTATGCGATTATTGAAGCTAATTTTAACCCTGCAATACATATTCATACGTATCCCTATAAAGGAAAACGAAGAGAAATTGCCGGAAAAATTCTTGACCTGCTTGGCTTTTAACAGAAAAATTATGAATAAAAAGTTTTCCATGATGTTTGAGTGGATTAGGCCTATCGGCAGCTAACCATTCCCTGACAGCAATTAAACAACACAATATGAAACCCGTCAACTTAATGCGTCCAATAATGACACTTTTCCTGGTAGGCATTCTGCTCCCCCCATGATAAGTGCATTGCTTCAGTAAAAGCATACCATTTTTATTTTGGTTTTATAAGAAATATAGGTAAACTTCTTTAGAATTAAAAAGGGATAACAATGACTAAACGTGACAACATACTCAGAGCAATTCGTTTTGAAAGACCCAATTATATACCTATGGCATTCCATATTAATGATGCATGCTGGCATCACTATGATCAAAATATTCTGCAGGATTTAATGGAAGTACATCCCCCCTTCTCTTTCCGAATTTCAAAAGATAGAAAATACTATCTCCGCGATATCTCCTTAATGCATTAATAGACAAACCTTATACTGATACCTGGGGCTGTGTATGGGAAACAACTGATGACGGGATTACCGGAACCGTACACAGTCATCCATTATCAGACTGGAATGGTTAGAACTTGAACCGGACATGGTGGGCTATCCCGAGGATCTGGACATGCAGGTCGGGCCAATGATTTCTCCTAACTATTTCTGCAAATACATAAAACCTGCCTACCAACGGATTATGAAACCAGCCCGTGATGCGGGTTGCATTATTCATATGCATTCAGACGGCGATATCAGAACACTTGCCAAAGATTTGATTGATAGTGGAGTTGATGTGATTAATCTACAGGATTTAGTAAACGGCATAGACTGGATATCAGATAACTTTGCAGGCAATACATGCATAGATGGATATCGATCGAAAAATATCACTGCGTACGGTACCCCAAAGCAGGTTGAGGACTTAATCAGGGAAGAGGTCACAAAACCGGGGTGCAAACAGGGTGGACTAATGATGGTTCATGACCTTTGCCCGGGAATCCCAGTCGAAAACATTAGAGCCTTGATGGATGCTATGGAAAAATACTCCGTTTATCATTCATGAAAACAATTTTATGAAGGTCAGGTGCAAGCCTTTTCTTCTAAGAAATGAACTATCCAAGTTATTTTTGCATCTAAAAATAACCAACCTCTACTTATATAAGATAAAAACATTATCTGTAAGCTTTTAGCCCTTGTTAATCAACTGTTTTGTGGTAAATTAGGATGTTAATATATGTAAGACTATTCTTATTGAAAAAACACTACATTCAAACTTATAATAATACATCCAGGCAGTATTAAAAATATGAATTTAATATAACTATATACGTAATTTAATATAGACAATAAAGATTATTATTGTTTTTCTAAAGGAGACCTTTCTCAAAGATGACCGAAACAACCGATATTACCATGAATGATATACCTGTAAACATTGAAGACATTATGCATACAGCTTATCTGCAATACTCTTTGAGTGTAAATGTAGGTAGAGCTATCCCTGAAGTACGCGATGGATTAAAACCGGGTAATCGACGAATCCTGTATGCGATGAAACAGCTGGGATTGTCAAAATCCCACTCATATACTAAAAGTGCTAAAGTTGTTGGGGAAGTTATAGGTAACTACCATCCACACGGTGACTCTTCTATTTATGATACTCTTGTCAGAATGGCGCAGGACTTCGCTATGAGAGAACCGTTAATAGATGGTCAAGGTAACTTCGGTAGCATTGACGGTGACCCCGCAGCTGCATACCGTTATACTGAATGTAGATTGGAACGCCTGGCAGAAGAACTTCTTGCTGATATTGACAAAGATACAGTCAACATGAAGCCTACCTTTGATGAATCAACATTAGAACCGGAAGTTTTGCCGGCACGTTTTCCAAATCTACTTGTTAATGGAGCCACTGGAATAGGTGTGGGAATGGCAACTAATATTCCTCCGCATAACCTTGGTGAAGTTGTAGATGCAACAATAGAGCTGCTCGATAATCCATCAGCGACAATACTGGATCTGATGCAGCATGTTCAGGGACCTGATTTTCCAACCGGCGCCATTATACGCGGTATTAGTGAAATACATAGGCTCTACCATACCGGCAAAGGTGTAATAAAAATCCGTGCAAAAACTGAAATAATTGAAAAAGACGGCAAAGAACTGATTATTGTTACAGAAATTCCATATGCAGTTAACAAAGAAAATATGGTAAAGAAAATTGCAGACCTGGTACGGGATAAAAAAATAACAGGAATTTCTGCCCTACGAGATGAAACTAGCCGAAGAGTTGGTATCAGAATCGTGATGGAAATCAAACGCAATGCCATGGCAAATGTAGTTCTCAATCAACTATATGCCCATACACAGCTTCAGACAGGATTTGCATGTTCACTGCTTGTTGTAGATAAAAACCGTCCGAGAGTAATGAATCTTAAGCAGATACTAGAGGCATATATTGATCATCGACTTGAGGTTGTCACCCGCAGAATACAGTTTGAACTAAAAAAAGCCGAAGCAAGAGCACATATTCTTGAAGGTTTATTAATAGCTGTAAGAAACATAGATGATGTTGTAAAAATTATAAGAGAATCAAGGGATAAAAAATCTGCCGGCATAGCATTAATGGAAAGATTTGAGTTGACAGTAGTTCAGTCAAATGCAATCCTGGAAATGCGCCTGCATCAGTTAACAGGATTGGCTATAGAGGACCTCCAAAACGAATATGAAGAACTTATCAAACATATTGATTACCTTAAATCCCTCCTCGCAAGCCGCCAATTGAGGTTGGACATTGTTAAAGAAGAGTTAATAGAAGTTAGAACAAAATACGGAACACCTAGAAGAACAGAAATAGTGCATTCATCTGATGACTACTCAATAGCAGACCTCATTGAACGCCACGCCTGTGTGATAAATGTCTCAAGTACCGGCTATATCCAGCGACTACATACCGATACCTTTAAGACACAGCATAGAGGTGGTAAAGGTGTAAAAGGCATGGATACAAAAGATGACGACTATATAGAGCACCTGTTTGTAGCAGACAGTCATGACATGATACTATTCTTCTCAGATAAGGGTACAATGTACTGGCTGAATGTTTATGAAATACCCGAGGGTACAAGAACAGGGAGAGGTAAGGCTATAATCAATTTGATTAAAGTTGATCCTGGTGAACAGATAAAAGCAATGCTGACTGTAAAAACTGCCGATATTGAACGCGATGATCTGTTCATTACAATGGCTACACAAAACGGATATATCAAGAAAACATGTTTATCCGCTTACAAAAACCTACGTAAGGGTGGTATCAGAGCAATCAAGATCGAAGAAAATGATGATTTGATAGATGTAGCACTGACAGACGGGTCCTATGAGATACTCATGAGCAGTAAACTAGGTATGGCCTGCAGGTTTAAGGAGTCTGATGTGCGTCCAATGGGCCGTACTACACGCGGTGTTACCGGTATTAAGTTTAAACTTGAAGGTGATAGCCTTATAAGTATGCTTGCAGTAAAATCAGTACCAGAAAGTGATAACGAAGACATTTTAGACGATGATACTACTGAAGACATTTCAGTTGTAATCGACGATGTAGAAAATGAAAATGATATCGATCAAGCAGCGGAAGTCGACGATTCTCCGCAAGTACTTGTAATAAGCGATGCCGGAATGGGCAAACGCAGCTACGTTAATAAATATCGAATGACCCGACGCGCAGCAAAAGGTGTTGTAAGTATCAGACTAAAAAGCAATGAAAAAGTCATTTCAGCCATTCAGGTAGAAAAAGGTGATGAAATAATTATTACTACCAAGAATGGTCAGACCGTAAGAATCCCTACAGACGAAATGCGTACTATTGGAAGAGCATCTAAAGGCGTCCGTATTATGGATCTCAGAGGTAAAAATGATGTTATTGCAAGTGTTGCAAAGATGATGGAAATCAAATTTGATGACAAAAATGATGCCGAATTGACTGAAGATGAAGAACAAGTATCTGAACAAGCAGGCGAAGATGTCTCTATCGAACCTGCAGACACTGAAACAGATGCACCTGAAATAGCTAACATTGAATCTGAAGAAAATAAATAAAATATTATATAATTATTAACTTAAGCAAACTTTCCAACAATGGAAAGTTTGCTTTTTTTTGCCCGCAAAGCTGGAAAATAAACATGAGAAAGCAGTATGCTTTCCATGTTTTTAGTAAACTTATATCTCTTCTACAGCCAAGAGATTAGGAGGAGTTATCGGAACAACAAGCCTGAAATCAATGTTATAGTCCCTGCAATATTGAGGGATGAAATTCGATTTGTTACTAGTTTTCCACCATTTTTGTACAAGCAATACTTAAATTGAGCCAGTTAATATCCGCGACTGCTATTGCAGCTGAGGCCGGCTCGACTTATCCTTTTGAGTATTATTCATTGTTATTTCCAATGCGTTATCGGCAGAGATTCCATAAAATAAGACCGGAAAATAAAATTCTTTATGTAAGCAAGGATACACAGATCTTTTCGACTGCAGCTGTAACGATTTTTATAAAAACTCTGATTAACGATATTAGATTTATGAAGTTGAAGGAAAAGTTTAAAGCTATTAATTCACGAACACTAAATAAACGTAATTGTATAGCGGTAAAGATATTAGAAATGGTCGGGGCGAAGAGATTCGAACTCCCGACCCTCTGGTCCCAAACCAGATGCGCTAGCCAGACTGCGCTACGCCCCGACATAAAAGAAATATAAACTAGCTGTATATTTGGAATAAGCAAATCTAATAATTAACTTTTTTATATAAATTTTACGTCTTTCAATAATTGCATCTTTCGTATATATAATTAAATGATAGTCAGTCCTAGGTTTTTCGCTAAAATTAATTAAATAAAATCACTGCTAAATGTGCATAATCTCCGCTAATAATTCAATTTATAAGAAAGGCGTAGTGAAATTTTATAAATAATGCCTTAAAATTATATTAGATAAGAATATTAAACTCGAAAATAATATAAACAGTCAAAACAGGAGAGTGAAATGAAAAAGTCACTAAAATTAATTGTTTCTATAATAGTTTTTACTGTAATCTTTACTTGGATTTCTGCTAGCGCAAGTCCTCTTTCTGATAAGCACACTCCAGGTGCCCATATAGATGCCCATTTAAAAGAAGCTTGGACACCTATCCAGATAGACTTTTTGACATTGCATATTCCAACTACTGAACATTACCCCAATATCTACGGGTTAAGGGTTGGCCTACCTATCACCTACAAAGACTCAGCCCATGTATACGGAATAGATATTTCTGCTTTATTCTCAGCAAATACCTACACCAAAGGGTTACAGTTGAGTGTTATAGGCACACAAGCTAGAGACTTAGATGGGTTACAGGTTAGTGTTGTAAACTTTGTAAAAGAAAAGATATACGGATTGCAGTTTGGCGGAGTAAATCATGTAAAAGAAAAATTATACGGGTTGCAGGTTGGGGGAGTAAATTATGTAAAAAAAGCAAGCGGGCTACAATTTGGACTTTTTAATTATACAGAAGATTCTCAAGGCATCTTTCAGATAGGTGTATTTAATATTATCAAAAATGGATGGCTGCCATACTCAATCATTCTAAACTTTAATTTCTAATAATGTGTTTAAATGTTTTAAAATCAGTTTTGTGCTTATTTAGTCTTTAGTTTTAAGTTCATGCTATAACTTGATGGACCATAGGCAGGGATCTAAGAAAGAAGTAAAACTTGCTATTGATAACCTGAATAAGCATATATCGATTTTTAATAACAAAAAAGTCGGCTTAATAACAAACCCCACAGGAGTTAACTGTCAACTTCAAAATACTGCAGATATATTAAAAGAAAAAATCGACCTTATACTTCTCTTCGGGCCGGAACATGGAATTAGGGGAGATGCTCAGGCAGGGAAAGATGTTAAAAGTAATATTGACAAAAAAACAGGCCTGAAAGTCTACAGTCTATATGGCACAGCTGGTGGCTTTGAACCTACTGCACAAATGATGAATGATATTGATATTCTGGATGTTGGTGCAGGATTTTATACATTAATCTCTACAATGGTATATGGAATGAAAGCCTGCAGTAAATATAATAAAACCTTTGTTGTTTTTGATCGCCCTAATCCACTTTCCGGAAATATAGTTGAAGAATGAATTTAAATAAAGTTAATTCTTTAACTATAAAATATTTAGCAAAGAAATTTAAGTCCGAAAGTTGAGTAATTAATTATATCATGTATTTTGATATTCATACACACAAAAGAACTTCCAATAGCAATACGGATAGAGTTATCAGCCTTTTCTCAAGTGATGTGTCAAATTTATCACCCGCTCAAAAATATTCCATCGGAATACACCCTTCATTTATAGAGGAAAATATACTTAAATCAGAACTGAATATCGTTAACAGATTTGCTTCAATGAAAAATATAGTTGCTATTGGAGAAATAGGGCTGGATAAAACTGCAGACCTTCCGCTATGTACACAAATAGAGGTTTTTCAGCAGCAGTTGAAAATCGCAGAAAAGTTAACTAAACCTGTAATAATACATTGCGTCAAATGTTTTTCAGAGATACTAGCACTGAAAAAAAACAGTATAGTTCCATGGGTTATACATGGCTTTAGGGGAAAACCTGAACTAGCTGCACAGCTTGTTAAGAAAAATATCTTCCTTTCATTTGGTGTCGCTGTACTTAATTGCTCTCCACCCCTGTATTCTACTATTAAAAATACACCTTCTCATAAAATATTTCTTGAAACTGATAACTCGAAAGTCGATATTGGATTAATATATGAAAAGGTCGCAGAAATCAGATGTACTTCTACCAGAGTATTAATTGATAAAATTAGCAATAATAAAAGAAAATTTTTTAACAGCTAATTATCCTGGAGCATCAAAACCGCAACCAAACAATTATATAACCGCAGAGTGCACAGAAAACGCTGAGATGAATGATAGAAACAACTATTTTTAAGTTTTCGTGAAACAAAAAAATTAAAATCTCTGCGCTCTCTGTGGCCTCTGCAGTTAAAGCATCTT